>CAIYYQ010000327.1 GCA_903930505.1 Methanobacteriota archaeon | reverse complement strand
TAGTTCTAGTACACAAATTGATGGTGCAAATCTGATCGTTGAAAAAGAAGGGGGTATTAACTATTATATTCTTGAATCACTCACCATCGGCACGTCAGGATCATTATCAACTAAAGAGATACAAGTTGGGGATCAAATTACAGGATTTTCCCCAGGGAACTATTATGTCAAGTGGTATCCTACTGGCGATCTTCTTTTTACGATCACTGCTACACCTTCGATCGTTTCCTCATATGATGATCAAACTAATATCCTTACGATTACCTCTGCTGATCCAGGTTTCCAATATAGCAAAACATCTACTTGGGATGGTGAACAACTCGTTTTTATTAAAGACGGAATTGTCTATAATGTCATGGATGACATGACGATCGGACGGTATGGGACGCTATCCACAAAAACTATCCAAGCAGGTGATACCATCACTGGTTTTGCTCCAGGCACCTATTTTGTTGAATGGTATCCACTAGCCCAAAATCTATGGTCGTTTGTTGTTTCAACAAATCATGCAGCACCTACGACATTCGAATCTGGTTATAGCCCTCAATACAAGACCTTCAGAATAATTAATGTTAATCAAGGGTACCAATATAGTTCAAGCTCTCAGATCAATGGCGCTAACTTAGTATTTGAAAAAGATGGGGTAACCTATTATGTCCTTGATTCTCTTACTCTTGGTACTTCAGGAACCTTATCAACCAAAGCAATTCAAATAGGTGATGAGATCACAGGGTTTTCAGCAGGAACCTACAAAGTCCGCTGGCATCCCACCAACCAAAATCTCTGGACATTTACCGCAGTACCATCTATTTTCCTTACCTATGATGATCAAACAAAAATATTTACAATAACAACTGTTGATCCTGGACTTCAATATAGTACTTCATCAACTCCTGCAGGTAAACAATTGGTTTTTGTAAAAGATGAAATCGAGTATTATGTCCTTGAGGATATGACGGTTGGACGAACTGGGACGCCATCCACAAAAACTATCCAAGCAGGTGATACCATCACCGGATTTTTCCCTGGGACATATATGGCGTACTGGTATCCTGATGCGACAAATCTCTGGGGGTTTGTCGTCGGTGCAGTGCATCCGTTTGAGATCCTTGCTCCACGTGGAGGCCAGACATACAACGGAACAATCAATGTTCAGTGGACAAATTTGTATCAATATTCAGATAGTCCCAGTACGATTCTTTTTACATTAGAATATAAAACAACCACAGGCACCATTTGGAATAAAATCGCTGATGTGTTTACCACAAGTTACAACTGGGATACTACCAAGGCACTCAACGGGGTATATACCCTACGTGTTTCCTATGTTCTGAAAGGTGCTCGATATTCCGCGAGTACTAATGATGACATTACAATCTCAAATCAGATCAATGAACTAAAACAAGCGCAGATCTATGGTCGTGTTGAGAAAAAAACAAGTACTATAACTGGAGAATCATCTGATCCTTTAGCGAATGCAACTGTTGGTCTGATGAAAGTAACTAATCCAAACATAACCACGGGGGTGTGGGTTGAGACATTTACCGATCAGAATGGTCGATACCTGTTTAGTACTCTCGCATCAGGATGGTACCATATCCGAGCTAGCAAAGAAGGATATGATACGATGATGACAACAATAGAACTCACTGAAAACCAGGTGAATGAACAGAATTTTCAGTTACCGAAATCACTGAATACAACAACGCCTCCATTTTATCAGGGTAATAAAACATTCCTTATAGAAGGGTGGCAAATGGGACGCATGGGCGGCTCCCTTGCCGTCTGGAAGGATAGCTCAACATCCTCGATTGACCAAGAAATTTCTGTATATACGAACAGCTTTGAGTTCTCCACGATTGATACTTCAAAAGACACACTCTCCTTTGTTGTCAGCAGCGAAGAACACGAAGGAAAAATAATTGTTGTTGATGTCGATGCATCGGTTCTGGATCCAAAGGGTAAATTTGTCATCAAGTGCGATGATGTGCCGATTACGATGGCAGATAATATTACAGATTTACTTAACTTCGATCAGCCTACTGCAGAATTTCTTATTTCCGTTGGCGCAAAAGGAGTTGAATTACTTATTCGGATTCCTCATTTCAGTACCCACGATATTACGATTTCATCGATCGTCGAACTCGTTGGTGGGATATACGCAGTTATTCTGTATATTTCAGTGGTTGTTGCTCTTGGGGTTTTCTATGTTACTTCTATTTTCTTTGTGAGGGGAAGAAAACGTAAGTAGTAGCCATTGTATTCATACATGATATTTAGGATGGGTGAAATCTATGGAAGTTGAGGGTATTATTATTGGTGCAGCTATATCAATTAATGCAGTAATTCTTGTTGTGACAACGTTACTCAGTTATCGGAAATACAAAAATGTGAAACTGCTTTTTATTTTCGTTGCATTTCTGTTTTTTTTGATCCGCGGCGTTCTTTTTAGTATCGGACTTTTTTATGAGCCATTCCGTTTTTTCACCACCACATATTATCTGTTGATTTTCGATGTCATCATCCTGAACACCTTGTATCTTTCAGCGTTAAAGAGATAGTGGCATGTCCGATCAGATCAACGAACTGGAAATTCAAAAACAGATTTTTTCACTCGTTGAAAAAGAACCTGGTCTATCTCTAACGAAAGTCGCTGAGATGCTGAATATTAGTGTGGAACTTGCTCGATATCATCTTCAGTATTTAGAAAAAAATGAAGTGGTATCAAGTACGAAAGAAGAAAAATTTCGACGCTATTTTGTACTCAACAAAGTTGGGGTGAGAGATAAATTATATTTTTCTGTGTTTCGGCAAGAAATGCTGTTAAAAATTGTGTTATTTATAATGAACAACCCGAATGCACAACATGGAGAAATCTTAATATATTTTAATATAAAGACCCGATCACTTCTTTCATATTATCTGAACAAACTGACCAAAAAAGGAATCATTCAAATTCAGATCGAAGGAAAAGAACGCCGCTACGTATTGCAAAATCAACTAGAGGTCATTCAATTTTTAATGAAATATGAACCATATAGTGCGGTTGATGGTATTCAGGAAAGCTGGACACAATTTACTGTTCATTAACGTTTTAACAAGGTTCATTATAATAAGGTCTCAATTTCTAATAAATGCTTAGCGATTTTCTTTCTTTTCTATTATCCGTACATCGTCGAAGGAGTGTTTGGCTGCATTGACGACGGAGCAGTCGGACGCGACTGTTTAATCAAATCCCTGATGCGTTTTTCGATCTCATCAGCTTCTTTGTATAACGGCTCAATATCAATAGAAATTCCGGGAAGCATTTTATCAAGTTTCTCTAGAAGCATCCCTGCTGCCCGTGAATCCGGGTACGATGCATGGGCCTCGGCAAGTAAACAAATAACATCGCGTTTCTGCAACATTCCCTCATAGAGAAATACGCCGCTGTCACCAGTAATCATTCCTTCTTTGACTTCCTCGATTTCATATTGTTTCAATGTTTTTTTCATCGCAGGTGTACTTGCGACTCCGAAAACTTTTGGATTTTTCACATCACCAACATGCATACCTTCAAACGAAACAATAATCTTACATCCTTTTTTCTTCGCCCAGTCGAAAATCTTGTCAACCAGTGGTTTCACAGTATCCCACGGTGGCATAAACTCAGAGATAATCACAACAAGTTGATCACAAGACCCATCAACACCACACTCTTTCTTTCCCGCATAAATACGAACAGGCGGGGACGGATGAGAGTTATGGATAACTGCCGCTGGCATAAACGACTTTGAGACGATCGTTCCAACCTCTTCAAGTTTCAACGTATCAATAATGTACCGCCCAGCAATTGAACTAATCAAACCAACAGTGGGAAAAGCAACAATAAGCATAGAATTTGACACATCAATTTTTCCATATTCAATGAATGTTATATCGTCCATACAAGTTCTCTATCAACTCCTGCTTCTTAAAAATTGTCATTCTTTCGTTTCTTCACCATGAAAGAGGTTATTTTATTCAGATAATATCATCGCTGGTAATTCTGATAAACGATGAATCGTGAAATCAGCATCAATATTAAGTCCAACAACAGTGCATCCCGCTGCTTTTCCTGCTTTAATATCACTTGCAGTATCACCCACGATGAAAACATCCCGGGGATCAACATTGAGAAGTGCACAGGCTTTGAACACAATTTCCGGGTTTGGTTTGCCTTGCTGGACTTCGTCACTCGTTACAATCACCTGGAAATATCGTTCAATATCAAATCGTCTGAGAATCTGCTGCGCACACCCATGCGGTGTGTTGGTAATAATCCCTTTTTTGTAATGGTTCAGTGTTTGCAATGTTGGTTTTGTATCTGGATACAGACGGACTGCATCAATATGATTACCGTAGATTGTGTTACAAAAATTTACAATCTCCGGGTTTAAGTTTGCTTTTTTAAGGTTATCACGAAGATCATGTCCCCAGTATTTTTCGATGAATTCATCTCTACTAATCTCTATTTTTGCATAGGTTTTCATCGCACTGTTCAGCGCCTGCCACCAGGAATCAAGTGAATCGACAAGTACACCATCCATATCGAAGAGAATTGCTGCTGGTTTTTTATTCATAGAAGACAGGGACCGTAATCGTAGGTACCACAAAAAGATTTCCCAGGTGAAAAGAATTGTTTAAATAGCGTGTTTTTCTTGGGTTAGATATGCATGAAATTCACATTTGTTCCAGACAGCGAAATGAAATGATTGATATCACAAGCGATATTCAAAGAATCGTGGAAGGGGAAAAAATTAAGGATGGTTTTGTCATTGTTTATGTCCCACATACGACTGCAGGAATCACGATCAACGAAGGAGCTGACCCGGATGTAAAGCGAGATATTATTGAATCGTTAGAGCGACTTGTCCCAGAAAATGGAAAGTACTTGCACAGTGAAGGAAATAGCGATGCCCATATCAAAGCAAGTATTTTGGGTTCATCGGTCACAGTTTTGGTAAAAAATAGTACACTTATCTTAGGGACATGGCAGCATATTTTTTTCTATGAGGGTGACGGTCCAAGAAGGAGAAGCGTATATATCGAGATATGTTCTCGAATCAATGCTGAGTAATAGTTATTTTTTTTCTTTTGGAACCTTACTGCTCAGCGGAAAATCTGTTACCCAGGAATCTTTGAATCGCTGCAACAAAATATTTGGTTTGTACCGAACAAGAAGGTTTACAACACGCTGTTCATTGACAAGAATAAAATCTTTTTTATCACCAGCTGGGTTGCTTGCAATTACGTCGCAGCGAAGAAGTTTTTTCAAATAGTAGGTAAGTAACGCAGGAGAGATTTCTAAGATGTCTCTGATCTCTTTTGGTTTTGCGCAACGATACTGGAGAAAAAACAATGCGATTTTCAGTGGGATATCCTGCTGTAACAAAGAAAGAATTTTTTTGTCCCCTTCCCCGATTACTCCTTTGACGTAATATCGCTTATAGCCTTCTTCTTTGGCGATGATGACGATCTCATTTTCTTCAAGGCAATATAAATGGTAATCTGCAAGTGCGACGCTTATCGCTAATTGTTCCGCGATTGCACTGAGATTCAGTCCAGGATTTGCTAATAATAGTTTGTAGATTTTCTGACGGATCTCCAAATCAAGGATCTCATTCATGTGATTTATCTCTTCAGAGAGATGATGTAGAGTAAAATCAGGATGATCAGATCAAAAACCCAGATGTACAGAATGGAAGAAAGAGGAGCAAGTGGATCAAAAAATAAACTCAGACTCAAAAGAACCCCTTTGAAGAAAAAAAACAGAAAAACAATGCTGGTGAGCATCAGTTTCATGTTTCGATATTTCCAATAGCTGAAAAGAGAAATAATAAATAGATTGAAGGAAAATATCGTGATACCTGCACCTAACAAAATAACTTCTATTTGCATCTCACTCTTCACCACCGTTCTATGGTGGTAAACAAAAGTACAGATATAAGAGTTACTCGATCTTTCTCAACAATCGAATCACGGGAACCACTGAGACACATGCAAGTATACCGATTACAACGATGTAGACGACGACGGCTAGGATGTCGAAAAGTGGTTTTACTATTTTTTCTAATGGGGAAATCGTGATTTCATGTTCACTGAAATGAGGGATGCTTAACAGAATTTGAATGCCATTTGCCCCTTTGGTAAGAAGGTACTCTGCATGTAATCCATCATTGTTTGGATTGAGGACATCCATAAGATCATCAGCCATCTGAAGAGGTTCTCCATCGTATTTCAAGTCAAGATCTTTGGAGGGATCGATCACGTTTGAATCAAGGTTAATGACAATGGTTTTTCCTGCGGTTTTTTCGTCGCCATTTACAAGTAAGGAGATTTGCGCAGTGGTGACATCTTTTGGAGATATCGTGACCGAATCATAGATAAGAACATGTTTTTCATATTGTGTTTGTCCTTCTGTTTTAAGAATGCTTATTTCCCCGCCGACTTCTTTGCTTTTTATTGCATTATTGATCTCGTCTCTATTTTCATTTAAAACATATACATTGAGTATGGATGATGTTCCTTGGATAAGGGAGAAATTCACAATGGTCGTTTGATTCACCCAGATTGTCACATTATGAGCAATCGTTTCAGCATATCCTGTTTTTCCCGCGACCATGGTGTAGACCCCGGCAGGGACAGGGATCGTATATCCTCCGGATTCGTTCGTAAAGGTGCATTTGCTGGTGATAACATTATTTACATTTGAGAGAATAACAGAAACCGTTGCATTTGCCACGGGCACCAATTCGGTTGTAATGTTTTCAAAGACGTTTCCTTGAACCCAACCTGCATGAGTGAGACTATTATCAATCGCAAACGGTGCATCTGATGCATCTTCATCAATGATGGTTTCGTAGATTCCATCGAGATCATCATCTTTTTTAAGGATGACTTTTATGAAATAAGGATATCCGTCAGGAACAGTTCTGGTGTCCCAAAGATATGAAGTGGTGACATTTTGTTGTTCAGCAAGGGTCACCCACAGTCCGTATGCATATTGATATTGAATAGTTACTGCATGATGATCTAATGAATCAGATGACGTAACGGTCCATTCAATTCGTTGTGATCCTGAAAGACTTTCGTTTCCATTTGGAGAAATCAAGTGAATCGATGCTGTTTCTGCATTATTTAATACTGTTATTGTTGCTGTCGCTGGCTCGTAATTGTTATTGACTTGTACAGTAATTGTGTATTCTTTATCCCCTTGAACAAATGGCGCAAGAAATGTTACTTTTCCTGTGGATTTTGTTACCTGTGTTTGTCCATTAAAGGTAACTTGTGCACTTTCTAAAACTTCATTTGTTTCAAGTGTTTTTATGGTAATGGTAAACAGATTTTTTTCTATCACGCTTGATGGAGTGACGATGAGAAGATGTTGATGTTCTGGTGGGGGGAGACGAACAGTGATGTTTGTCTTTGTGTCACTAAATTGCATTGTTACGATATTTTGATAAATTCCTTCTAAAACCATTGTTGTATTTTCCGGGACAATCGGCGCAGTGATTGTTGCATGACCTTCGATATTCGTCCGGTACATAATATTATTAAAAATGAGGTTTGCATGATTGACGGGTTCATTGTTATATGTTACTATTACTTGAAAATTTTCTCCACTTTCAACCAATGAAGGAGCACTAATATTCAGTTGCCCTGTGTCAACATATGGATTATATGTTATTATTAGTAAAGGTGTTGCGGTTTGATATCCATCCTTTGAAATAAAAATAACTTCAGCGGCCAATGTCTGATCTATTGAAGGTGCGGTGAGTGTTACTTGCCCATTTTCATCTGTAACATATGTTGTTCCACAGAATTGTACTAAGGCTTTTTCAACAGGAACCCCTGATGATGTTACGTTTATTTGAAAACTGTTTCTCTCAACTACTAGCCAAGGGATCGTAATTTCAAGAGGCAAAAGACTTGGTATTTGCTGCATCACTGGATGGTTGTCTTTCGCCGATCCTCCTCCTGCAAGTGAATACGGTGTATCACCAATACCATCATGGTTTGCATCGATCCCATTGTAATCACTCCAATGGTTATAATCAATGACATTATAGTTAGAACTTGAATAGCTATTACCACCAAGATTGTTGATAAAATTATTTTGATGGATGTATGCGCCGTACGATGAAGCAGTCATTCCAACATACGTATTATCTAGAATGTTGTTATGAGCAATCTCGTACGAGTACACTGGGCTTGAGCCTGTTGAGAGGCATATCCCATAATAATTTCCTGAAATTGTATTTCCTTGAATCATCCCGGTAAAACTATCGACTTGGATACCGCATGAAGTATGGTTCGTGATAGTGTTTCCCGATATCGTGTTGTTGATACAACCCCAGGCGCCAATCCCTCGCCCATCAGCATTTCGTGAGATAACATTGTTGATGATTGTACAATTATTTGAGCCTGCAAAAAGAATGATACCGACGCCATGGTTGTCTGTTACTATATTACCAGAACATGTTTCATTTGGTGAATAGTCGGAAGCGATACCACTGTTATAATTATACCTAATTGTATTATTCGCAATAATGGTATTAGGCGAAAATCGAACATTGATGGCCGCGGTTCCATTATTATATTGAACGGTGTTTTGAACGAATTTTGTATTCATTGAGTTATAGAAATAGGCGCCTTCCGCAAGGTTATTTGTTATTGTGTTGTAATAATAAAAATTATATGATGAAGAGAACCCAAGATATGATGCTCCTTCGAATATCCCTTCATAGGTATTATTGTATATGGAGTTATGTTCAATTTCATTATGTGATGATCCGCCAAAGTAGATGCCTACTCCACGATTATTTCTAATAGTATTTAAACCGATATATGTATAATTCGCTTCAACACTAATTCCTGCATTTCCATTTTGAATAATAAATCCAGATATAGCAGCTCTATCCGCTGTAATATAGACTACTTGTTCGCCTAAACCAGTTCCATCGATTATTGTATTTGAAGGTCCTTGACTTTGCAGCATTATGCTTTTATCGATAACAAGATGTTCATGGTATGTTCCATAGTAAACAAAAATGGTGTCTCCGTCGATTGAATGATCAATGGCGTCTTGTATGTGCTGATATGGATGTTGATATGTTCCATCCCAGGGTCCTTGTGTATTGTTGTCATCTACGTAAAGTGTGTACCAATATCCAGGATCTCCCATTTCACTTTGTGAGAGTGGAATACAGATCAAAGTTGCACATAATACGAATAAGATCCCGAGAGTAATGATTTTTTTATTCATATTTCGTCATTTGCCTCTGATGAATTGAGTGTTGTGTGCATTCCTTATTTTCATTATTTTGTTTATAAAGTAATTTACGTCAGCATCCTATAAATACTTTATTTGAAAGTTATTAAAAAAAAAGATTAGAAAATAAAAAAAAGGAGAGAGGAATGCAATCTCTTCCTTCAGCTAATCAATAATTTTGGATTTTTTACTACAAAAAATTTTTGTTATCACGTACCACTGTTCAGAAGCGCGACGAATGGGTCAATATCTGCAAATGTCATGCGGCCATCCTGATTACAATCACCATGAAGCAGTGCACGGATATGGTACTGATTCTGATATCCAACAGGATTACCAAGCGCCAAAACCCATGGATCGATATCAGCGAATGTCACATGACCATCGAGGTTCATATCACCTAACACATATGGATGCATCAACGGATATAAATCCTGATTTGACGGTGTTTTCCCAGAGATATTATACGGAGAATCAGCAACTCCATCGTTGTTGTTGTCATATGCGCCTTCAGCTGGTTGGTCATAGTCGCTCCAATGATTGCCCTCAAGACGCATTGGATTATACCAGATGTTGGTGCATTCATCTTTTGCATTTTGTGCATTATTGATCAAGGTATTGTGGTAGAACGTATTGTTGTTTGATGGGAGGTTTTGATAAGATGATCGGGTTGCAGAAATACCGTATGGCGCATTATTCTCGATGAGACAGTCAGTAATAAGGTTATTTGATGAAGCCTCAAGAATTAACCCACTTCCACTAGATCCTGTAATGTGATTTTTTTGTATGGTATTTTGATCAGAAAGAAAGACGTATAATGCTGACTCTAATAAATTTCCTTTAATCAACATTAATCTGCAATAATTTAGTAAAATACCGACGTGATAATTATTATTTCCGAAAATATTCTCAGTAATATTTACATAAGAGGCACCCCATAAGTAAATACCATAATCGTTTTCTTCCATAGTAGTTCTTTGGATTGTGGAGTCAGATAAAGAATCGATTTGAATACCGGAAAATCCACCAATTATGAGATTATCTGATATCGTAATATGGGAGACTCGATTTCCTGCAATCCCAAAACCATTGCTACCAAAGGTATTCTTTGATATGGTCGCATAAGACGCCCCAGGTTTTAGGTAAATACCTGCATTATCATTTGCCATAATTCTATTGTCTGTGATCGTCGCGTTGGCTGACGAAATTTCTATTCCATTTGAATGATATCCGCTATTTCGAATGGTGAAACCTCGTAACGTGACATGATCAGCAACGATCTCGACCACAGGAGTTTCTGTTTGATCTTCTCCATCAATTACTGCAGTTATCTGATTTTCACCGAGAAGATTGACACTTTTATTTACGATAAGGTGTTCATTGTAGGTTCCACTTTGAACATAGATAGAATGACCAGGAAGTGTCTGTGGATCGTTTATGGCATCCTGGATATGGAGAAATCCTTCTTTTGTGTTTAAATTCGTCACCGGATATTCATAGACAGGCAACTCATACGGACTCATCAAAGGATAGCGATCTGTGTTTATACCGCCAGAGATATTGTATGATGTGTCTCCGATGCCATCGTTATTGTTATCAGATCCTGTGTAGTCGCTCCAGTAGTTCCCACCGAATGGATAATCGTAATCCCATACATTGCTTCCTGCATCGTAGGCATTGAGATTATTCATGATGAAATCATTGTGGTAGATATGGTTGTTGATTCCTCCTGCTTCAATTCGGATACCTTCTTGATTCTGAGTGATAACGTTTTCAAAAACAACATTGTTGTCTGCTGAGTTAATGAAAATTCCTTGTTCTCCATGCATGATGGTGAATCCTGTAATAGTCACTGCATGTGTATTGTAAATGGATATGATAGGGCCTGTTCTGCTGCTGTCAGTGAGAATCGTACTGTCCTTGTCTTCTCCGATAAGACGGAGTGGTTTTTCTATCATCACATGTTCATCATATGTACCTGATGCAACATTGACTGAGCCGCCGTTGGCTACAGCGGAAACGCCTTCCTGAACAGAAGCAAAGCAGATGATTCCCCACCCTAGGACTGTTTCATCATAGTCGTCATCGACATACACACTCTTTGGTTTTGGTAATTCACCTGACCAGGGTTCCATGAGTGGATATCGATCAAGGGCAGGAGGATAATTTCCTCCGATTTCACAGGGCGTGTCTCCTATTCCATCCCCGTTTTCGTCGATACCTGTGTAGCCTGCCCAGTAGTTTCCACCATCTGGATATCCATGATCCCAAATGTTGCCAATGCATTTATCCTCTGCTCCAGAGTCAATAAAGTTATTGAAATATATCATGTTGTTATAAGCACCATTTGCCCAATCATCGATAATGATTCCGCCGCCGTTTTGAAACGTATTTTTTGAAATAACATTGTATTCACATGGCTCATGCGGGTAGCCTTCGCCCTCTACGCCTCCGACTAACCAAATTGATACACCCATGTGTGTGAACGTGTTTCCCGTAATATTATTATTTGCAGAACATTTTAATTCAATGTAGTTGCCTCTATCTGTGCCAATAAACGTATTCAGAAGGAGATTACACTGTTGTGTGTACCACATGAACAGAGGACCGTTTATTTCAATGGTATTTCCGATGATATCGATGTTTGATTGCATCGGAGGAACAAACCCATTAGGGTAAGTACCATCATATCCTATGGTGATCGGGCAGCTGTTCCAGTAAAAATAATTTCCTGAGATGATCGTGTTCGAACAACCAGGACCTACAGACCAGCCGTCATCTGTCGCCCCCATCTGTATCCCATCATATCCATGGTGGGTGATTGTATTCCCTGAGATCACATTGTTCGTACCATCCGCAATCCAGATCCCGTACCGCTCATTATGGGTAATGGTGTTCCGTTCGATTATATTGTCACTTGAAACAAGAAGGACAATCCCGCCTTCGTTATTCGTGAGAATATTATCTCGGATAATATTGCCATTGGTTTCTGCGTAAATCGCATACCATATGCAGTTTTGAATGGTGAACCCTGAGATAGAGACACGATGCGCGATGAGATGCATGCCGTTTTCTTCCTCAGAGCCTGTATCACCGTAAATGATGGTTGTATCTTTGTTTTCACCAATCAATTGCAGTGATTTATCGACAACAATGTTCTCATGATAGACGCCACTGCGGACAAACAACGTCTGTCCATTTGTTGTCTGAGGATCATCAATTGCCTCCTGAATTGTCGAAAACGTCTCTCTTGTATCAAAGTTGAAAACTCTCTGTGTTGTTGGGTTAAACAAGTTCATCAGGGGATATGAGTCCTGATTTTCCCCGCCACTGATAATATACGGGGTATCGCCTATGCCGTCACCATCAGAGTCTGCACCGTTGTAGTCGCTCCAGTAGTTGCCAAATGGTCCTCTATTCCAGTGATTTTCATTTCCAAAATCATATGCGCTTACTTGGTTATCAATAAAATTGTTATTATAGATCTGGTTGTCATTGCTCCCTGTCGTAATCCGAATACCTTCTTGATTGCCGGTAATAGTATTATATCTGATGATATTGTTATTTGTGTTTTCAAGGAGGATCCCATCGACTGATGATGATCGGATTATGTCTTTATCATTGATCTGTTTCTTTTGTTTTGTATTTTGTACGGTAATGCTCTTAGTATCTTTAATCAAATTCTTTTGGGAAGGTGAAATCGTTTTCTGTGTAATCCCATGTATGATATTTTCCTCTATCTCGATGGTATGCGACTGGTCATTTACCGCAATTCCTATAGTATTTTCAAGGATGTTGTTATGATGAATGAAAATATTGTTTGATGATTCCACGAATATCCCACAATACCCTTGAGTGAATGTGAAGTTCGATATTGTTACCTCATTTGTTCCTCGTATGGAAATCGCGTTTTCTGGTGATCCTGATGAACGTATAATTGTTGTTTCCGCGTTTTCCCCTTGAAGAGTAAGAGGTTTCTCGATAACGATATTTTCATAATATGTGCCGCTGGAGACATAGATCGTTCCATGCGCCAAAAGGTTTGGAATTGCTTCTTGTATTTCCCCGAACCGATTGTACCCCCATCCTGAGATAGTTGGAGGATAATCATCGTTTACATATACTATCTTTGGGGCAGGGATGGGAAAAACACTAGCAACGGGTCTTGTCAGCGGATAATGATCTTCACTAGATCCTCCAGGAATCGAATAGGGTGTATCGCCTATACCGTCATTGTTATTATCAATACCTGTGTAGTCATCCCAGAAATTACCACCAATTTCATCCGCATCCCATGTGTTTTTTACGTTGTCATAAGCATTTTGATTGTTACGTAAAAAATTGTTATGATAGATATAGTTATCCGAGGAACCCATGATGGATACACCTCGGTAGTTTTCAAGGAGTGTGTTCCCGGAAACAACGTTGTCGCTTGAGGACTCGTAAAGAGAGATTCCATCTCCTGCGGGTTCAGGCCAAGCGTATTCATCATACACTGTATTTTGTATTAAATTATCAGTGATACTATTGTGAGATGCTGTATAGAGAAGAACACCATAACATGTGTTATTAGCAATACTATTTCCTGTGACGAGATTATTTTCAGTAAATAAGACCAAGATTCCTACATCATCAATGTTCGAGAGTGTACAATTCAAAATAGTATTATTTGAGGATCCTTCAGTCCCCTCAGATGGATCCCCTGTTACGATACCATAATTGGAGAACCCCTTGAAGGAACTGAGGTTGTATATGACACAATTTGTTATTGAATTTTGATTACCGAATATTGCAACTCCTGAATATTCATTATCATAGATCCTAGAATCAGAAATCCTGTTATTTGATCCATAAATATTGATACCATATTCTCTGTTATCGTAGAGGGTACAACTGTGTACAGTAGTGTTTGAACCTTGAATCACTATGCCGATATCTGAATTTGTTATCGTGGCGTTCACAATAGTGATATCTGAACAATACACAGCAGTAACCCCAAAGGAAACATCATCGATAGAAATATCCTGTACAGTGAATTGGGAACAATTTGCAAGAATGACTTGCCCTGCATCCAAGGGGACTGTAAACGGGTCGTTTATATTCTTGTAGTAGTAGATGGGTTTCCCATTTGCTGTATTGTTCTCTATGGTGTGAGATGTGTAACAGAGACGCATTGTTTCTTCATCAGCTATTTCAACTAATCCAATAGTAAGACCAAGGGAAATAAGGGTATTTCCAATCACCGTATGATTCAGCGCATTGAGAAGCATAATGCCCTCGTAATAGTCCCCATATACGCGTCCTTGTTTTATCGGAGACGATATGAAGTTGTCTGTGATAATAACATCCCTGCAGAGATCGCTGCGTATCCCCCAGGATCCAACGTTACAAATGTTGTTTTTGGTGATAGTTGTGTTATTTGTTCCGCCGAGATACACAACAGAGGCGGTGTTCTTTGCGATGAGAACATCTGAAGAATCCCATACACTAACACTACCAGATATTGTACAATTGGTGATGCTGATATGCGAGGAATATTCTCTCACCCAAATCTCTGTACCACAGTTAATGATTGTACAATTGTCAATAACGACATCGGATGAATTCCAGATATAGATTCCTAAAACCCATGCATAAGCGAGTAGATTATCCTTCACGATGTTGTGATCTGACTCGTAGAGGATTTCCATGGAGTATGAATCACCATCTTCGAGCTTTATAATTTGATTTTCCGAAATAATATTGGCTGGTGAGTTCCGAAGAAGAATACCATCCCAATATTGCTGTGTAATCGTATTTCCAACAATATTGTTATATGAGGAAAAACCAAGTTGAATCGGTACCCCAACATCATGATCAAAAGTAAGATATTGGATGGTAGCATTTGAGCAATTTGCAAGAATAACTTGGACAGCATCAGAAGGAACAATCACTGGCCCATCATTGTTTTTAAAATAATAAATCCGGCCATCATACGCATAATTATCTTCGATCACATGGGTATTCCACTGATTAAGCTCCAAGGGCCCATTTATATATCCCTCCTTTGATGCAAAAATGATACCGCCCATAAGGAGATAGTTGTTAGTAATGGTACAATCTGATACTCCAGCTAAAAGAATCGCTGTATCATCGTAGTTGTAATTTGGATACATATTCGTTATAGTGAATCCGCTGATTTGTACGTGATCTGCGGTAACATACAGATCGTACCAGGTATCCCCAACTATCTCTGTGGTATCCCTGTTTTCCCCGAGCAGTCGTACCCATTTATTTATCTTGAGGCTGCCCTCGTAGACGCCGCTCCAAACATAGATCGTGTCTCCTGTCTCTGCAACATCTAATGCTTCCTGGATGGTTTTGAAGGGATGTTCTTGTGTTCCATCCCACGGTCCTTCGGTGTTGTCGTCATCCACATATCGTACCTGCGGGAGATGCCCCGGATTCATCAGCGGATAATGATCCTGGTTTATACCTCCAAGGATATGATATGGTGTGTCTCCTACGAGATCAGATCCTGGAATATCTTGGTTTGCCCCGTGGTAGTTATCAGCTCCTATGTAGTCTGACCACCAGTTCCCACCTCCAGGATAATATCCATTTTGATACTCATTATCCCATTGATTGCTGCATTCATCGTATGCATTCTGCATGTTATTCAGTAGGTTATAGTAGATCAGATTGTTGGTACTGTTTCCATCAATAACAATCCCCTGTTGATTTCCAACAATTTCATTATCAATTATCTTGTTTGTACGGGAAGAATCGGTAAGGTCGATTCCTATGGAATTATCTGCTATGCTATTATTTGCTATGGTGACATTATTTGATGATAAAAGACAGACGCCTGCTTGTGTGTTTTCCATGATGATCGTATTTTGGATGCTAATGTATGATGACGAATCAATGCACATACCGTAGGATCCGTTTTTTATAGTAAATCCTGTAAGAGAAACAGAAGAGATATTGTGTATACGAACAATCATACTCGCGAGTCCATTTCCATCAATAATAGTCGTATCTTTATCCATCCCCTGTAGAGAAATACCTTTCGTGATTACAATACTTTCATGATAAACGCCAGAGGGAACACTAATCCGATGGCCATTTACGGTATCTGAATCATTGATTGCCTGCTGAATTGTTTCAAAACATTCACCGGTGTCAATATTCTGCACCCCAACAACAATCATTTCCTGTCGTTCGTTATCACCATAATATCCTTCAACAGTATCTGGGATGGTGACATTCACCGTGATAGCGTACACACCAACCTGTGGCGGCATCCAGGTGAAATCCACATACTGGTTTGTATTACGTGCAAAAAACGGTATCGTCACCAGATCAACATTTTCTCCATCTATTCGTAATTTCACCACCACATTTGTTTCATTGTTCATCCCCTTGTTCACAACATTAGCATGTATATGTATAGGCGTTGATGCGGGGACATGTTGACTAGGAGAATATTCTACTGTTTTGATTCCAACGTTATGTTCATAAATTTGCAAGGCTTTGAAAGCATTAATCCGTCCGCTCCCGAGTAATCCTGCGTATCCTGGGTTCAATGCATCAATGTTATCTGTTGTAGAAATGATCTGATTGATGACATCAGCGTTGGTGAAATAAGGAACAAGAGAACGAATAAGAACAGCTAAACCAGATACATGCGGGGTAGCCATACTGGTCCCCTGCCACGACTTATATTGATTATCTGGAAAAGTGGAGAGGATATTCACCCCGGGAGCTGAAACATCAACCCATGAGCCATAATTGGAAAAATCTGCTTTTCGATCATTATGATTTGTTGCACCAACTGCAATCACATGCTCATACATCGCAGGATACGCAGGTCCATCATTGTTGTTATTCATCGCTGCAACTACGATTACTACATCATGCTCATACGCGTATTCCACAGCATCTTGTAATAACGATGAATCAGAAGTTCCACCCAGGCTCATACTAATAACTTTTGCACCCATATCAGTTGCATAATAAATCGAATTTGCGATCACATCATAGGGTCCGAAGCCATCATCACCGAGACATTTTACTGGCATGATCCGACAATGCCAGCATACCCCAGCGATACCAACACCGTTGTTGGCGATGGCTGCTGCCGTGCCACTGCAATGTGTTCCATGACCAAACACATCATTAGGATTATTATCGCCGTAGACAAAATCCCATCCTCGAATATCATCAATAAATCCGTTTCCATCATCATCGACACCGTTAAAATCCTCTGGGTCAACGACACCATTATGGTTGAGATCCTCACCCGGGTTTACCCACATTTTCCCTGCTAGATCTGGATGATTATAATCAACCCCTGTATCAGTGACTGCGAGAATGATATCATCATCACCGGTCCAAAGATCCCATGCCTCAGGAGCATGAATATCTGCACCAGGTGTTCCGCCAGTCTGACCCGTGTTGTGTAACCCCCATAATTGATCAAAGTAGGGGTCATTAGGAATCGCAGCTGCTTGGGCGATCCCATTTCGCTCAGCATAAACAACATCGGGGTTCTTTTTTAACTCTGTAATGAATGCGGAAAGATCTTCATCGTTTGCCTCTGGGAGAACTATTTTATATACATTGGATAGGCTGCTTGATTTTTCATGCGTGTTTTTAAACACTGGTTCTACTGAAGATGCCTTGCTTTTTTTGTTTGAAAACAATGTATCGATTGCGGTCACACCAGTAGTGATATCCCCGTTTTTATCAAGTCGAACTTTATCTACGGCGCTGTTAAATTTCACCAAGAGTTCACCAGATACAAATTGAGGCTGAGAGGGCTTTGTAATTTCAGGTGTATCTGTCGGATGAACGAGTTTTAAGTTATCAGTGAGTGTTGGTGAGGGATTCTTGGTATTTGTTGGAGGTTTTATAGGGAAATTTTGAGTATCCGGTGTAATTCTCGTCAATTCTCCGGATCTGATTTGGGTGTTTTGAGAAGTTTTTGTTTCACTGAGAAGGGCATCGTCCTCTACAGGTAGATTAGTACTCCAGCCCTGAAGAGGAGACCACCTTAGGCCTTTTGAATCCTGTTGCTGTTCAAAGAAAGATCTTTTATTTACTTGTTGATTCCCAGCTAAATTTTTAGGTGGTGCATTCTGATAATTGATTGGTTTCTTTGATGATTGCAGAAGGTCATTGTCTTTGGCATATTGTTGTCCACTTCCTAGAAAGGAAAAATTTGCCGTAATCAATATACTACACAGAATAATGGCAATCCCTGCTTTTGAAATGACTTTGTGTATTTGTTTCATGTTACGTATCCCTCGATTTCATAAATATTAATTTTATTACTTTTTTTAGATGACCCATTTTACTCAACTTTTATACATAGTTATTTTATTTAATTATTTAAATACTTTATTTGAAAATTATTTAAAAAAATTCTCAGTCGATTATTCTTTTTATTTGGATGCATATCCCTTACATAAAACGTAGAAAAACGCTGTATCCTGGCCGCATTATTCACTCCTTTCACTGTGGCTGACAGAGAAAAAACTGGTAACGCATCTTCTTTACGATGTGTACGACTCATCGCCAACATGTTGAAACTGAATGCAATACAAAAGAAAAAAACCGAACACAACATCACCATTTCCGCAATCGCTTTACTATACCCATAGAAATGTGGCATAAAGAGAAACGCACCAACAGATAACAGAGAAAAAACACAGAAAATATTGATTGCCCACCACCATTTTTTCCCAAAAATCCGTTTTATCTCAAAACCCATTAGAAACAATACAAAAGGTATTGAGCAGAAGAAAGAAAGTGAGCTCCATACATGTATCTTTCCAAGAGTAACTGGAAATAAACCGATCCCAAAAAGCGCAACCATGTTCCCGGATAGAACCATTGTTCCAATGTTTCCGGCACGTGTGGAAAACAAACGACTTTTTCTTATTGCAAATGAAAAAAGAACTCCGCCGATGCCTGCGACAATCAAACCGCAATTAAAAAAAATTGAGGTGATTCCTCGAGCAGCCCAAATAGGTGATTCTCCAAACGAACCGCCAAGTTCACTGAGCCAGTTTCCTGTCCAGCTGAACCAAGATGAGGAATGAATGGAGAGAGCGATACTGAGGAATAATATAATTGGGGCTAGTATTCCGCACATTCCTGCAATTCGCAATGATCTCTGCTGTCGTAGATTCATATCAGTCCATCCATGTTTTTTTCGTAAAAATATGTTAACGTCGTATGAAAACCTCTCGTAATTAGGTATCAATTACGACCAATAATGACAAGTTTCTCTTGCACAAGATGTCCTTTTTTCTTCTGCATGGTATCTTCAAAGAACAACCGAGCGAAACCTTCGACGAATTCTTTGTTAAATCCCAACTTGTTATGTTTGATCTCAATCACTTTTTATCACCCACCTATGATTTCATATGTTGTCAAAAACAATATTTAAACCATGTTGTACAAGTGATACCCAAGCTCTGTACAGTTCTTATCAAAAAAAAGTTCGTATGACGATAAAGAAAAAAACTCACCGCAACAACATAGTATTCTTTTTTTATTTTCCTTCGCGAAAATCATCACATGGATCTTCAGAGTCCATTGGTCGGGCGTGCTCTGGATGCGCAGGTTGCAAACATATCTCCTTTGGTAGTTGAACCATGGGTTTTCCACAACACACTGGAGTTTTCTTCCCAGTACCCGTTGTTGTTCGTTTACACACCAAACATTGATAGGTTTCTTTACTCATACAATCACCTCGTTACACAATTTCTTTAATGCGACTGACAATCACAAGTTTCTGTTCATTAGTCAACTCTTCATCAAGTCTTGGGTACAGCTGTTCCTCCTCAAAGGTTTTATGATCCAACAGGGAACATTTGAATCCTTCAAAATCACAACGATGCTTCTTCAAAAGATCAAATCGCATCACCCTCAACCGATTCAACAGTTCATTATGCTCCTG
>CAIYYQ010000326.1 GCA_903930505.1 Methanobacteriota archaeon | reverse complement strand
TCTTGATATGTTTGAGACGATGAAGTTTTGTGCTCTTGTTCATAAGCAGCATCGTTGGGACCCGCAGGTGTTGCCTGCGCAGACGGTCTTTGATCTTGCAACACTTCATGGATCGTGTTGTCTACGGATGCAGAAGCAGATAGGTTCTCTTGAAGAAGGAAAGCTTGCTGATATCATTCTTGTTGATAGTAAAACCCCGCATCTTACCCCTGTTCATGATCCGATTTCTCATCTTGTCTACGCAGCGAAAGGAAGCGATGTGTGTACGACAATTGTGCATGGTGTTCCGTTGATGCTGAATCGAGTCTATCAGACGTTGGATGAGGAGCAGATTATGCATGATGCTCAAGTATGTGCAGAAGCGTTAATTAGTTAAACCGAAAGATTGTGTTGAGGATGCCATGATTTGGACGCTTGTTGGGGTAATCATTGCTTTTGCGCTTATTGTTGTGTTGATTCGACGTAAGGTTAATTTTGGTGTGTCGCTCTGTATCGGAGCGTTGGTTGTTGGTGTGTTTTCATTAGAGACCATTCAGCTGATTGATATCCCTAAGGCATTTATTGAGGCAAGTATCTATTCATTCAAAGATCAACAGATTGTTACGGATACCATTGAACTTGCAATACTGACGACATTGATTTACATGCTGGCAAAAGCCTTGCAAGAAACTGGTAGTATCAAAAAATTGATTGATAGTCTGAGAACATTTTTTTCAAAAGGAGGAACCCTTGGGTTGATACCTGCAGTGTATGGGTTGATGCCGCTTCCTGGTGGCGCTATTCTGTCTGCGCCGATGGTCGATGAAGAAGGCACGAAATACAACCTTGATATCAATCAGAAAAACCTGATCAATATTTGGTTTCGACATATCTGGGAACCAATGTACCCGGTTACTGCTGCGATGATTCTTATTTGCAGTGTGACGTTTTCAAATATTAATATCTATTTGTTGATGTTTGTCAATATTCCTGCCTGTATCGCAGCGATTCTCATTGGCATTGTTCTTCTTAAAAAGTTTGTTAAACATATGCCCGCGCAAAAAAAAGAACATATAAAAAATTATCATGGTCTGATTTTTCTTTTACCTGCAATTACGCCCTTATTTTTTTATGCGGTGCTGCAGTTCTTTAATGTTCCTCAGACGCGATCGTTTCTTCTTGGTATTATTTTTAGTATCATTCTGTTGTTTTTCCTGACGAAACTCAGCGTAAAAGAGTATCTTCTGATCATGAAAAAATCATTCACCTGGAAACTGATCATTGCAATCTTTGGAATCATGATCTTTCGGGAGATGTTTGAGATTGCAGGAGCAAATGTCATGATCGTTGATCTGGTTGGGAATCTTGCGGTCCCTGCTCTTGTGATGATTATATTTATCCCGCTGTTGCTTGGGCTTCTTACGGGTTATAATTTAGCAGCGATCGCGTTATCATATTTCCTTGTTGAACCGTTCTTTCCTGCGACTGGGCTTCCCATCCTTGGGTTAACCAGCATTGTTTTTATCAGTGCATTGGTTGGGTATCTTGTTTCCCCGATTCATCTCTGTAATGTTCTGAGTAGTGATTATTTGAAAACCGATCCAACGCGGATGTACAAATGGTTTGTTCCTGCTGCATTGTGTTTGCTTGTTGTTCAGGTAGGATTCGTTATTATGTTGTATCGGCTTTGAGGTGAAAGAATATGACGAATGAAAATCATCCTATTGAAAAAAAGAATTTGAAATCAACATGGGTTGTCAGGGGCATTTTTCTCCCGGTGTTCCTTATTATTTTCACATTGCTTTTAGCTGGTCGTATTGACTATTGGCAAGGGTGGCTTTATAATATATTGAATATACTTATTTTACTTGTCACATTCATTGTTTTAAAAGATAAAAAAGATCTTATTGAAGAGCGATTGAAACCTGGGATGGGGGTGAAGAAATTCGATAAAATATATTTTGCTGTTTCATCACCCGCTTTCTTTCTTATGATGATTGTATCGATTCTCGATGGAGGTCGTTTTCACTGGCAACCACAGATACCGGTCAGTATTGTCTTCGCTGGGGTATTCCTCTATCTTATTGGTCATACGTTTTTTCTTTGGGCAAAACATGTGAATAATTTTTTTGCAACCGTGGTCCGCATACAAACCGACCGAGGACAAACGGTGTGTAAAACCGGACCATATCGTTTTGTACGTCACCCTGGATATGTTGGTGGTATATTATTTGGATTGGCAAGCCCGCTTGTTTTAGGTTCTTTTTGGGGTGTCATCCCTGCGGTCGTTAGCGCATTTTGTCTGCTCATACGAACGTCGTTAGAAGACAAAGTCCTTAAAAAGGAGTTACCTGGATATCTTGAATACACAAAAGAGGTACGATATCGATTAATCCCGGGGATTTGGTAACCTTCAATGACCGATACGAAACGATTTGCTTGTTATAAAAAAATAAAATGACGGAGGAAAAAATATTTCTATAGATTTCTCCAAATATTTTTTTTAACAATGGAAAGGAAGAGCGTTCCAAAACCTCTTTTTATTGCAACTGTTTCAGAGCACAATTTGCGCAGATGCCTTTTTCCTTCTCCAGGTCTGTATTCAATGGAGCACCGCAAAGTTTGCATTTCTTTTTCAGTGCGTCACCAACTTCTTTTTTTACATCGATTACCGTTTTCTTTGCGCCTTTCACGGTATCGATCGTGGAATGGGTCATGGAATTTGCACGATTCACTTTACCTAATATTCCTGAGAGTGTATCCAATGGGTCAGTCATACAAAATAGTGTATACATCAATCTATATAAATATATTGGTTACTGTTTATTTTTATTAAAAATCTTCATGCGAAAATGATTTTGTCCGATTATCAGATATACAACCTGTGAATCTGGATGCGAACGCATCAAATATTCCTGGGAATCACACAAGGTAAAAGCTTTTAATAAACCAAGGTTTCCTTTTCGTTCATGGAATCATCAAAACTCTTTGAACGTCTTAAAGAACCATCGTTTTACGGATCAGATGTTAAAACGGTGGATATTCTTCAAACGCACATTTCAATTGTTGCACTTACTGGAGATTATGCCTATAAGGTAAAAAAACCAGTAAACTTCGGGTTCCTTGATTTTTCCACATTGGAAAAACGAAAATATTATTGCGAGGAAGAAATGCGTCTTAACCGCCGTCTCTGCCCCGATATCTACCTTGATGTTCTTTCGATCACCCAGCAGAACAACACGTTGACGTTAAACGG
>CAIYYQ010000325.1 GCA_903930505.1 Methanobacteriota archaeon | reverse complement strand
GAGTTACAAGAAAAATTCGGGTTTACAACAACAGCGAAAACAGTTTACGAAATAAACAACCCTCGTGGAAAGCAGGAAATTAACCAGACAACAACTATAAATCTTACCGGAATGCCTCCTGGAATGGGTGCATATTCATTAGATCCAAATACTCATCTAAGAGGCGCACAATGATTTTAATTTACAGAGATATACCTTTTTATGTCAAGGAGCAATCAAAAGCCGGCGGCAAACGCGGGAAAATATGGAATTTTCCTTTTCAGAATACTCCCTATAATCAAGAGATCGGTTATAAACCTCCTACGATAGCGATAGATGGTTATCTAATTGGAGGGGATATCAGAGATAGGGAGAAACAACTAACAGAGGCGTTTGATGCTCCCAACGCAGGAATATTGATACATCCGGTGTATGGTGAGTTTTTGGCAACGGTTTATTCCTATTCGTTCAAATTTACATCATCGGAATCAGGGATTATCAATTTTTCAGCAGAATTTTCCATTGAAAAACAGATAAAAATTCCCTTGAGAGTTGATTTGAAAAAATCAATTGACAGTAGAGATAAAAAAATAAGAAATTTATCAGTTACCAATTTCGTTAATAAATTCAATGTATTAAAAAAACCTATTTCCGAGATACAAAAGGCGGCTCAGGCAGTCGAAAATGTCCACAAAATGATAGAAGAAGGAATGCAAGTTGCTTCACAAGTGGAAGATTTTCAAAAAGAACTTATGACTTTGAAAGGAAAAGGGATAGAGCTTATTTATGATCCCTTTAAACTCGCTTCAAAAATGAAAAATATTCTCGGTTTTCCTAGTGATTTTTTAGAGGGTTTATCACTCGCTGAAATCCTCGAAAATAATACAGATTTTACAATAAGAACTAGTGAAAATGAGATTAAAATACTTAATTATATCAATGTTTTAACTAACATCGGTAATGGTATTATGTCAAACATATCAACAAATAAAAACGAATTACTAAATAAGAATACAATAATTAATACAAAAATAGACAATTTTCTTTCATATGTTGATGATAATCAATTATTTGACGAATTACTAAATTATAAAAATGAAATAGTGCAATACTTGAATGAAAAAATACTTCAACTTCCTGAAATATTTCATTTTACATTACCAAAATATGAATCTGCTTATAATATAATTTTTGAATTTCAACATGAATTTACAGAGGAATCAGTAACTAAATTTACTGATAGGAATAATATACTTCATCCTGCCTTCGTTCCTGCTCTAATCAGAATGGATATCGTCAATGGATAAATTACATTCATTATTTGTAAAGATTGGTGACTATCAGATTGCTGATTGGGAGTCATTTTCCATTGAAAAATCACTTTCAACTCTTTGCGGAAAATTTGAATTTACAATGAGTTCAAAGTTATTTTCTGAAAATATTAATTTTTACGACGGTGAAAAAATTGAAATTTACATAAACGATGAAATTTTTATGACCGGATATATAGAGAATTTTGAAATACAATTGACAGAAAGTGAATATCAGATCAGTATTTCAGGACGTGAAAAAACCTGCGATATAATAGATTGTAATAATATTCTTGACAAAAATACATGGTTCAATCAAACCTTATTGACAATTGCAAAATATCTTTGCAATCCATTTGATATTAATGTATTAACAAATTTACCTGAAGTAAAGATAAAAT
>CAIYYQ010000324.1 GCA_903930505.1 Methanobacteriota archaeon | reverse complement strand
CCCAATGTTTTCACTGGCTCCTTCAAATATATACCGCCGTGTCGCTGCATTTCCATCGGCATACACCCAGGCACTCGCGGTATACGAACTATCGGTTGGTAAGCGGAACAGATTTGTTTGTAGGTAATCATCAATACCGTCGAAATCCACACAACGCCCAACCTTCCCAATTTGATTATAAGTAGGGTTTCCACCAGAGCTGGTGACATCCCAATGGTTCGCTGAGCTGTCTTTCAGATCAACAGAGGTTGCACCAGTCAGATGATCCACCAGAATGAAATTAGAATCCCATGTTCCTGCGACATTCTGCTGACTTCCACAACCAGCATTCCCATAATACATATACAATACGGTATCCTGCGTAGAGCTGAGGAACGGGATCTTCACCCAAGCAGCCAGCTCACCGGTCGCACTGTTATAATATTCAATCTCATGATTATATTGAGTGGTATTGGTCGCATCAGCAAAGAGAAAATCATCGCCATCAGGTTGTGCATGGTTGATGAAATCAGATGAGGTACATGAGACAAGAACCGGGAAGTTCGTCAAATCACCACCGACTTTGGTATGATTGATATATATTGTTCTGCAGTAATCCCAGCTGTTGTTCCACCATCCATCACCAGAGTAATTAAGCCATACACCGGTCTCATTTGTGGCAAGCCATGCTTTTTTCAGAGCAACATTATCCTTTCCTTGCGCGTATAAAGAGATATTCTCACCTTGTGGTATCGATAAAAAGGATTGCCCTTGATTCCGCCATTGCGGCTGCAGATTGTCTTCTGATCTGAACATCCAAATGGGACTGATTGTGTTATTCGAAGCAGGATCGATGTCATCGGCGAGGATCTGCCAATAATATTGGGTATATGTGTTCATGTTCCCGGGATCATATGTGATTCGTGTTTGGTTTCCTGGATAGGGGCCTATGCGTTGTGTAAACGATGGAGGGTTGGTTGTTCCGAAGGAGACATTATAGTAGACGATACTTGACCGATCCATATCTCCACCGTCCCAAGACAGATTCATGCTGACATTGATGTCAATAGAATTATTTTCTGGATTTGGATTTGATGGAATGTATGGTGGATGGGCAGAAAACTGCGCGTTAATCATTTTTGTTTTGCTATAATCTCCCCATCCTCGACTGTTATATCCTTCGACTCTGTAGTAATACTGACCGACAGGGTTACCGGGAACAATATAGTAATGATTCACAATAGAATCTGAAAGGGTTTTCACTGTATCAAAATCAGGAACCGGGGAGATATCATCAACATAAAACCCTTCTACAAGAGTTGAAGTATCGGTGGTTGAACGAAAACGAATGGTAATGGACTCATTGACATAGGAGCTGAGGCTGTATTGTTTTTGTTTCCACCCGCTGGACGACCCGGTGTATGCATCTAGGATGTCATAGGTGCGACCATTGTTACGACTAACCTCGACAAAGGTGTAATCCCGTCTGTTTTCCGTATTGTACCAGCACCAAAACGACAAGGTCATCCCCTGAATTACCGGCAGCGGATACACGCTTGTCATACAGGAGACATCGCTGTTGATATTTCGAGATTTATAACTCATGCTCCCGGAATAAAACCGTGTCCCATCTAGGGTATAACCGTTTAACGTCCAGAGACTGCTATCAGACTCAGCATTATCTGTTCGAGTAGAAAAATCTGTTAATTCCTGCAATTGATATTGCGACGGGTTTGCATCAGGGTTTCGTTCCGTCCAGGAAACATTGTAGCGTCCATCTGGATACATCACGATATCATTCATCAGGGGAGGTAGTACCGGTGGCACAAATGTATCTTTGATGTTTTGTGCCTGCTGAAGAAGATATAATGCCCCGTCGAAGTTTTCTGTGCAGATTTGATCAAGTGCTCCTGCAGGCGCTTGGAACTCAGAACCGGATTCGATGGTATAGGAAAACAATGGTTTCCCTTTGGTGTAATAGCTGTATCCGTATAGCCAGTCGTCGGAATCACCTGTGGTTGGGTATAGGTATGCGCTTTGGTATGCGGAGTATGTTCCGATGCCGCCTTCTTTTTTGATTTGTGAGGCGATTCCTTGTCCTATCTGGGTGAGATATGCGTTATCTGGTGTTCGCGCGCTGGTTGAATATCCCCATGGCCACATCACTTCTTCACCGTAGGTGTGCCAGCTGATGTCTGCGCAGATGTCGTTTGCAGTGGTAAGATTTCGGATTGCTTGTGTTTCTGCTTCGGAAAACGCTGAAGGTCCTACATAGATTTCTGAACTTGGGTTATGGGTGTTGGATGCTGGTCCTATGGATCCCCATGCGCCCCAGGGTTCCCCGTTACAAGATCCATCATAGTTCCTATTGGTATCTACACCGTAGCTGCTGAATTGGGAGAAGTAATGCCTGTTTTTCCGCCAGTCGTGGCTTTGGTCATGGCAATAGTAGTATCCATCAGGGTTTGTACATGGGACAATCCAGATTCTGCGGTTGTTCACGAGATTTGTGATACTGGAGTTTGATCCATATTGCGTGGTTAATTGATTTGCGATGTAAAGGCAGATCTCGACGGTGGGCCATTCCCTTGCATGATGAAGACCCATGAATAATACACCGGGTTCTCCTTCAGCGACACCCGGGTTATCAGAGATCTCCAAACATTTAATTGTTCGTCCTTCATAGGTGGTACCGATGGTTGTGAGTCGTGTAATAGTAGGGTATGTGGTTGCGATGTTTTGTAGGGTTTGTTCAATCTGTGCGAGGGTATGGTATTGACCTCGGTAATTGTCACTGTAACTTTCAACATCTGATATGAGAACTGTATATTCAAGATGAGCATTCGTAAGCTCTTGAAGGCTTGTTTGTGGAAGGATCACGTCAAGCCATTTTCCGGGGCTACCACTTACAATTTCTCCATCCTTTGGGATATCTACCTTTTCTTTTGTGGTATTGATGCGAACGAGTACCTCCTGAGATAATTCATCACTTAGGTCATTGAGTGGTTGATATAGTATTTGTTGAGAATCGTGTGTTGTTGGCGGTGTTCTATCTCCAAAAACCGGCAATGTGCTGAGAAGAAGAAACATCACAACAATGACGATCGCAATGTTTTTTTTCATATTGAAAACTCCCTAATTCCAGGTATTATAAAGGGTCACTTTAAATAATTTGTGAAAGAATATAAAAAAAGAATAATTGAGTTTTTACTCGTATATTTCTTCTAAAAATGATTGTTTTGTAAACGATGAAGATGCATGTTTGTTCATTTTTAACGTGTATAAGGAAATAAAATTAAAATAGTGCAGTACATGTTTTATCGCCGTTTTCCGTCAAACCTTTCTCTAAAAATAATAAAAACACGTTTTCTGATTCCATAGTGAAGAATACTATGAAACTCCTCTGCGATCAGATGCTTGGTTCTCTTGCGAAATGGCTTCGAATACTTGGTTTTGATACATTTTATGCAACTTGTGAGATGACTGATAAGGATATTCTTCGTATCGCGAAAAATGAAGATCGCGTTCTTCTCTCACGAGATAAACAATTGATTCAACGAGGAAAAAAAGAACAACTGCCGCATATTGCTATTCAAACGACGAATCTTGATGAACAGCTGCAAACTGTGCTGAATCGGGTTTCTTTTAATGAAGCGAGTATTCTCTCACGATGTACCGTTTGTAACACCGTCCTTGAATCGATTGAGAAGCATGTCGTAAAAGATAAGGTTCCTTCAAGGATTTTCGAACAGCACGATACCTTTTGGTTTTGTCGATCCTGCGCTAGGGTTTACTGGATGGGGACACATTATGAGAATATGAAGAACAAATTGCAGATTTTGAAAAAGAAGAATTAATGCCTTCTAGGTTTTAGAACATTCGGAGCATCTGTGCGTGCGGTATGCCTTTGATGGTCAGCACGCAGTCTTTGTTGATGAATCCGAGTTTGATGGCATGCAGTACTGCTTCTTTTCCAACAAGGTTTGCGATGGTCGCCTCAGCAAGGAGTTTTCCTAGAGTTTTTACATCCACGGTTTCTCCGCCGTAAAATTTTTCTGATGCATCGATTTGGAGTTTACCTTCTACGAATTTTTTTCCTATAAGATTTTTATCGCAGGCGGAAACGAGGGTTTCTTTTCCTTGTCTGTAGATTCTGATGCTGATCATGGTCTCAGATCCTGTGTTTGTCTCTATTTATTATGTTAGTTTCTCCTGTTTTATATGACTTTCGAAAAAAGTGCTATGTTGTAGCATGATTTTATGATTTTTTGGTAGGTACAAACAATATTTTATTGCTGTTATGGTCAACCCATCTATTTTTATGGAAAAGTATATATATTAGTACTGGGACATGCCAACACGCCATTAGTTTTTTTGACCATAATCTTAAAACACACACGTACTATAACGTACACGAACAACACAAATTTTTAGGGGCAGCGCATGAAAGCAATCCTCAAACTATTCTCAGAACACGGCACTTTCATTCAACCAGAAGCGGTCACCTATATTTCTACGAGAGAACACCCTAAAGAATTCGCATCACTTCTGCTTGAAAACCTCAAAGAATACCCACTTGTCCTCACCCTTGATCAAATCAAAGCAATTGAACAAACATCTCTTGTAAAAAACCTCCCAAAACTTGAAGAACCAACCATAAAACAACAAATAACTGAACAACTAGATTTAACGAAACAAGACGCTATACTATCTGAAAAACCCCTGGAAACACAGATAAAAACAGAATTATCACCACTTGATGATAAACAAAAACAAAAAATCATCTTATCAAAAATGTATTCTACGCCACCTCTTCGCGATGAAAACGGCGAAGAAACCGAAGAAGACTACGAAGACCCAGATAAAGACGATCAACTAGCAATCAACGGCGACGAAGAATCGGAAAAACCGCTCATCCGTCCTGTTGAACTCAAAAAAATAAAAGGATGGAAACCCCTCGCAAAAGAATACAGTCCTGAGATAAAAATCCTCAAAGACGTCACCGGAAACAGCACCTGTGAAGGCACCACCCAGGATTTCGCAAAACTCTTCAAAAACAGGTACACCATCCTTCATAAAATACTTCAAAATCAACGCAGAGAACTCATGAACGCACTCCCAATCAACCGCATCAAAAAAAGCGCGACAAACGATGTTCAACTCATCGGCATCGTAAAAAACGTTCGCACAACAAACAATGGTCACCGTCTCATTGAAATCGAAGATGAAACCGGTGAAGCCCCCCTTATCGCTTTGAAAACCAACCCCGATATCCTTCAGATAGCAAATGAAGTAGTCCTTGATGAAATAATAGGTGTGAACGGCAAACTCAGTAAGAACGGGGATCTTATTATTATTCAAAATATCGTATTCCCCGATATTAGCATTCAGCATAACAAACAAAAAACAGAGGTCCCAATCTGCGCCGCATTTCTTTCAGATATTCACATGGGAAGCAAAATGTTTCTTGAGGAGCAATGGCATGCCTTTCTGAAATGGATCAATGGAAACCTAGGAAACTCCCGGCAAAAAGACGTAGCTGGAAAAGTAAAATACCTAGTCATCCCCGGCGATATCGTAGACGGGATAGGCATATACCCAAACCAAGAAAAAGAACTCTCAATAAAAGATATTTACCGCCAATACGAAGCACTTGCTTCGCAGATGCAACTAATCCCTGATCATATTTCAATTATTATTCAACCAGGGAACCATGATGCGGTCAGACCAGCGGAACCACAACCCGCGTTTGCAAAAGAAATCCAGGACCTGTTTTCAGGAAAAGAGGTGCACTTCGTCGGGAACCCCTGTTATTTTTCACTACATAGCGTCGAAGTTCTTTCATATCATGGACAAAGCCTGCTTGATTACGCAACAAACATACAGCATCTGCGATACAACGAACCAATCGAGATCATGAAAGTGATGCTTAAGAAACGTCATCTCGCCCCTATCTACGGGGGGTATACGCCGCTTGCTCCCGAACATGCAGATTTCATGATCATTGACAAAGTCCCTGATATCTTTGTCACCGGACATGTACACATGGCAGCGCTTGATGATTACCGAGGTGTTACGCTAATTAATGCTTCATCCTGGCAGGCACAAACCACGTATCAAAAAATGCTGAACTTTGTTCCTGATTCGGCAAAACTCCCGATAGTTGATCTGAAAACCGGGAGTGCGACAACCATGGATTTCAGCCAGCAAATAACATGATATAAATTTCGATTGTTTTGTTGATCTTATTTTGTTATTTTATTTAAGAATTTGTTTAGACGTGAATTTCGGGCTTTGAATCGTTGTTCCTCTTCAATTTCTTCTTGCTTAACAAGCGGATCTCCCGTATATCCTTCTTTAGATTTCTCCTTTAATCGATCCAATTCACCTTCATCAAGCCATACACCACCGCAATGTAAACACACATCAACCTCAATATCATCAGCCTTTTCGATATCCATCGTCATTCCACATCGAGGACAAACCATTGGGCTTTTACTTTTAGTCCCAATATGCTTGGTAAGATAGTTTGCTAATTTTCTATCCTTTAACAGCTTGTCAAGTTCTCCTTTATCTAACCATATCCCGTTACATTTTGGACAAACATCAATGATCAGATTTGGTCCAAATATTTCAATTTCCTTTTTATCCATTTCAACCCAGCAGCGATGACATTCATATTTTCTTTCAGATTCAATTTTCTTTGAAGGCATAGGGGTTGGTATCGATTACATGATTTTATTATTTACTATTATAAAGCACTAATTAACAGGTTTTAATGAAAGCTGTTTTTTTTTTTTTATTCAATTTTTATCTTTGTTGTAACTATAATAACAAAAATAACGAAAGATCAATAATTGCGTTGGTTGATTTATTTTTACTATTATTCTGGGTATTATCATGATGGTTACAATAAATCGAATAATTGACTTTTTATTAGCATAAATGACACAATAAATACTCTCCTTATTTTTTATCTAAAAACCACGCATAAAATAACCCCTCCATTTCCTATGGAGAATGACAGTGGATACAAAGCTTTAAACACGTTCTCCCCATTCGTTTCATCATTCATTTTTCATGAGCGATATTTATGGGTGGAGACGCAATCGAACCTCTCGCAGCAAGCAAAAATATGCAGGAATATTTCACAGAGCTTCAAAAAGAAATCGACATCTGCTACACCGTTGCTCAGAACGCACGAAAAAAAGGATTCGACCCAGAATACACAGTAGAAATCCCACAAGCACTCGACCTTGCAGCACGTGTCGAACAACTCGTCGGACCCAAAGACATCGCACCAAAAATTAGACAAGCAACAAAAAAAATCGGCAACCGAGAACTCGTCTCCCTTGAAATCGCAAGAGAAATAGCGAAAGGAACAACCTACAAATTCTCAAGTGTTGAAAAAGCACTAGATCAAGCAACCAGAACTGGCCTTGCCATCCTCACCGAAGGAGTCCTTGTTGCACCACTTGAAGGAATCGCAGAGGTAAAACTCGGGAAAAACAAAGACGGAACAACATACGTCGACCTCTACTTCTCAGGACCAATCAGAAGTGCAGGAGGAACCGGCCAAGCAATGAGCGTCCTCATTGCAGATATCGTTCGCCGTGAACTTGGGGTCGGCAAATACCAAGCAACCACGGGAGAAATCGAACGCTACAAAGAAGAAATACCCTTGTATAAACGCGTCCAACACCTCCAATACGTCCCAACCGTAGATGAAATAGAACTTGTCGTCAGCAACTGCCCAGTCTGCGTCAACGGAGAAGGAACAGAAGACGAAGAAGTCACCGGATACCGAGACCTCCCAAGAGTTGGAACCAACCGCCTCAGAGGAGGAGCATGCCTTGTCATCGCAGAAGGACTCTGCCTCAAAGCACCAAAGATTTACAAACATGTGAAAAAACTCAAACTCGACGGATGGGATTTTTTAGAAAAATTCGTAAACAAAGGAACAGAAACCACCCAACTCACAACCGGCATCCCACCAATACCACCATCCACAAAATACATGGGCGAAGTCATCGCAGGACGACCAGTGCTTTCTCACCCCTCAAAAAAAGGAGGATTCAGACTCAGATACGGCCGCGCACGCACCGCAGGGCTCGCATCAACCGCAATAAGCCCGGCAACCATGTACATCCTCGACAGCTTCATAACCATCGGAACACAGATGAAAATCGAACGACCCGGAAAAGGAACCATTGGGACCTCCTGCGATCAGATAGAAGGGCCGATTGTCCTTTTACAAAACAACGATTTAGTTCAAATCAACAGAGTAGAAGACATCCACCAAGAGGTCAGCAAAATCATTGACGTAGGAGAAATCCTTATTCCCTTTGGCGAATTCATGGAAAACAACGCAATCCTCCCCGATGCAAGCTACGTGTACGAATGGTGGATCCAGGACCTTGAAAAAGCACTAAATTGTGTATCAAAAACCCAGACACAAAAAGATATCACAGATGCAGATCAAATCGTTTCAGACAAAATCAAAAAAGATTTCAAACAAGAAATCAACCTAAAAAACCCCTCAGCACAAGAAGCGTTCGCACTCTCAGAACGATACCACATACCCCTTCATCCACGATATACACTTTTCTGGCATGACATCAGCGTTGATGATGTGTGTCTACTCTCCCAATACCTAAAAGGAAATAGCAAAATAATAACAGATGAACACAAAGAATATACGTTAACAATCCCGATAAATCCACAGATAAAAAACATCCTTATTGAACTAGGGGCACTCCATAAACAACGCGAAGGGAACATCATCTTTGATCGCTATGCGTATCCTTTGATTCGCTGCTGCGGACTGGATGTTTCTGACAGAAAACTCATTGACGTCCGCACGTCGCTACTCAAAAAACAGCCAGATAACAAACAAGATACGGTTACGTTTGTCTCTCAACTTGCAGGTGTCACCGTTAATGCCCGTGCCCCGTTTCGCATCGGCGCACGCATGGGCAGACCAGAAAAAGCAGCAGCACGAAAAATGAGACCGCCACCCCACGTTCTGTTCCCACTGGGTAATTTCGGTGGAAACCAACGACTCTTTAAAACCGCTGCAGAAAAAGAAACCATCGAAGTCGAAGCAGGACACAGAAAATGCCCAAAATGCAACAAAACAACACACAAAATCACCTGCACCTGCGGCGCACATACTGAGATCGCGAACGGCCGAATAAAAACCCACACTATCAACATCAGCGAAGAACTTCAACTAGCAAAAAACATGTTGAATGAACATGATCTTCCAGAAACCATCAAAGGCGTGATGGGAACCATATCAAAAAATAAGACCCCGGAGCCTCTCGAGAAAGGAATTCTACGGGCGAAACACGGAGTATACGTGTTCAAAGACGGGACCATACGATTCGACATGACCGATGCCCCTCTTACTCATTTTAAACCCAAAGAACTTGGGATATCCGTGAAACGAGTACGAGAACTTGGATATACCAAAGATTATTTGGGAAATGAGCTTGAAACGGAAGAACAAATCTGTGAACTCCATGTTCAGGATGTGATTATCTCAAAATCCTGCGCAGAGTACTTTACTCAGGTATCAAAATTCATCGATGATCTCCTCACAAAATTCTACAAACTTGATCGGTTCTACAAAATCAAAAAAATAGAGGATCTCACCGGACACCTTGTTGTCGGACTCGCACCACACACATCAGCAGGGGCACTTGGAAGAATCATAGGATTCACTGATGCACAAGTATGCTTCTCTCATCCTTTTTATCATGCAGCGAAAAGGAGAAATTGTTTTCATTTTGATCATCGCATCTTTCTTTACGATCAGAATAATGATAAATTTCTTACAGATAAAATTGGTGAAATGGTAGAGAAACAACTAATAAATGGAAAACCACAAGTTATCGATGCGTATGGCACTATACGAATAAATCTTGATCCATCAGATAATATCTATGCTTATTGTTTAAACAGAGAATCAGGAAAACTCGTAAAGAAAAAAGTAAAATATTTCATAAAAGGAAAAACAAGTCAATGGATAAAGATTAAAACATCTACTAATCGAGAGATAACGGTTACACCAGATCATAACATATTAACTATTCATGAAGGTAATCTTTTAGTTAAAAAGGCTAAAAATATTAAAGAAGGAGATCGGGTACCTCTTAGTTTAAAAAATCCTTATGAAACAACGGTATCAGAAATCAATATTCCAAAAATTCTTTCAGAGTTAAGCGACGATATTTTAATCAATATTAAACTAAGAAATTCCAAAGATTTTTTCAAAAATTTGGTAAAGAAATTAGGCAGAAATAATGTTATCAAAATATGTGATATAAAGGGTTCTTCACTCCATTGTTTAAGCAAATGGTATAAAAGTGTTCCCCTCCTACATTTTAAAAAACTCTGTGAGAACTCATATGTTTGTTATGATGATTTACCAAAAAACACTGCTGTAGGTATGAGACGAGATCATGTTAATATTCCTGCATATATAACTGATATTCAATCACTTTTTTGGATTCTTGGAATTTATTGCGCAGAAGGATGGTCCCGGTCTAATTTCACCTGTAATCAGGTAGCATTTAGGATAGAGAACACCGAATTACGAAAAAGATTACACATAAACATGAAAAATGTGTTTGGATTAATCCCCTATCGAAATGAAGGAAGGATGATTTATTCTTCAAAAGCATTGTTTTTACTTTTCAATAAAATCTGGGAAGCAGGATCTTCTGCATATAAAAAACAAGTTCCTGAAATTATCTATCGCGGCGATGAAAAATCAATAATTAATTTTTTATCTGCTTTTTTTGATGGTGATGGTTCCATCAGCTTGGATCCAGATAGAATTACATTCTATTCTGTTTCTCAAAAAATGATGGAAGGAATAGCAAATCTGTTGTTAAGAGTAAATATTTTTACTCGATATCAAAAAACAAAAAAGAGGCTTCCTGGGAAAACAGTTCTAAAGATATATGAAAAATTAGGAAAAGAACCAGTTCGTCATCAGTTGTTCCATTTAGTATTAGTTGGAGAAGATAAATATCGATTTGCGGAAATTATTAAACCCGTTTCATATAAAAAGAAAAATCGATCTAGAAAAATGGTGAATCTGCAACCTGATGAGACCTCCAGATTCATTCGTTATAAAGGGATTAATTATCCAGCAGTTGCGTTTTCTGATTATACTTTTGATATAATCAAAGAAATAAAGATTAAAGAAGTAAGAGAAGCTCCTACATATTGCCTTGACGTTGAAGGCAGTAAAGCCGAAGATAAAGCAATACTCTGGCATAATCAACTTATACAGATAAGATGCGATGGCGACGAGGACGGGCAGATGCTTTTACTCGATGCATTATTGAATTTTTCTCATGCCTACATCCCAGATAAACGAGGTGGACGGATGGATTTACCGTTGATTCTTACTACTCGTCTTGACCCTGCAGAAGTCGACAAAGAAGCACATAACATAGATACCCTTTCGAGATATCCTTTAGCGTTTTACGAAGCAACGTTGAAACATGAGCATCCGAAAAACCTTGAATCCATAATGGGACTTGTTTCATCAAGGATTGCGACCCCGTTGCAGTATGAACAGTTTGGTTTTACCCATGACACCAATCACATCTGTACTGGGCCGAAAGAATCGTTGTATAAAACATTGAAAACCATGATGGAAAAAATGAATGTGCAGCTATCGCTTGCTGCAAAAATCCGTGCCGTGGATGAGGCAGATGTCGCCTACAAGGTAATAGAACAGCATTTCCTTCCTGATATCATGGGTAATCTTCGCGCATTCAGCAAGCAGTCGGTACGCTGTCCAGCGTGCAATGTGACGTATCGTCGTATCCCATTACAAGGGGTTTGTTCGAAATGTCAGGGAAAACTCACGCTTACCGTCCATGAGATGTCAGTAAAAAAATATCTGAATATCTCAAAAGAGATCGCAGAACGATACCATCTGCCCGAGTACGCGTGTCAACGGATTAAACTTGTGGAAAAATCCATTGATTCGTTGTTTATCAGCGACCATATGAAAGTCACGAAACTATCTGATTTTTTCTGAAACATAACTTTCTTATAGCTCGTCTTCTATTGCTTCTCTGCTATAAGATAAGGAGTTGGTTGTATGGCAGATGGTTGGTTTCAACAAATGGATAAGCAAAAATTTAATAAAATATCGTTTTACATAAATGTTTTCCTATTCATCGTGATTGCTATATCTGTTGTTCTCATAATCCTTGATGCATATAACGCGGGAAAAGTTGCATCAAATCAGTTTGCATCATCTGATGATTTATCACAGGCCTGGATTTTTATTGCGCGAGATGTCGCGTTTCTCGCTGTTTCAATCGCATTGATTTTCTTTCAGTTCTTCAGAAACTTACGACTCATCATCCAACGATCATGGTAAAATATTCTCCTAATAAAAATGGCGAAAGGTGTAGAATAGACCGGGGAGTTAGGCGTTCCCTGCAACCAGAAATCGCCGATACGCTGGGGTCGAAACCAAGAGGCAATGTAACGATCATCTCTTGATCCATCTATTG
>CAIYYQ010000323.1 GCA_903930505.1 Methanobacteriota archaeon | reverse complement strand
CCTCTCTTAGTCTTTTGACCTGGGCGAACAAATGACCGGAAATCATGGATTCAAGGAAATCATCCACGGTTTTGCGCTCCACCCCTATCCGAGAAGACAGAATATAGTCACCGACATCCAGCTGAACAGATTCAACCTTGATGTTTTTACTACTCAGAAACCTGGCGACAGGAGAACGAAATTCTCGCTGATCAACAATGATTTTCACGGTTTTTTTCTCTGTACACTGCTCCAGGGTTTTCTGATCTTCTTTCACAACAAGTGGTTTTTCATACAAAGAGACGCCAGTCGTTACTTCTTTTTTCAGAGAGGACCTAAGAATTTCAAGCTCACTGCGCATCTGTTTTTCTTTGCGTTTGGCAGACCAATAATACCCTTCATCAGGAGTCCCTTTTGCTATGAGAAAGATCACGTTCCCCGTCATTTTTCTGCCGGTTCGCCCCCGTCGTTGGATCGTCCTGATTTCCGAGGGGACTGGCTCAAAAAACACCACAAGATCAGTTGAGGGAATATCAAGTCCTTCCTCGGCAACTGATGTGGCAACAAGAACGTTAAAAAACCCGTCTTTGAACTGCTGGATGATCTCTGCTTGTTGTTTCTGGTTGAGTCCTTTATCATCTCCCTTTTCCGCTTGTCCGATAAACCGTACCGCTCTGATGAATGACTGGTTTGTTTTTTCTAATTGTTTTACCACATATGCAGATGTGTCCCGGTAGTGAGTAAACACAATGATTTTTGAATCAGGTTTCTTTGTGAGTTGATCAATAACAATCCGGATGATCTCAGGGATCTTTGGATGCTCGACAGTAAGAGATTTCGTATACGCTATTGCTTCGAGAACATCTGGATCATGCATGATATCCCGTGATGCCTTACTGCCCCCTTTGGAAAACGCCTCGGTTTCCAGTCGCAGAAAATAGCTTTTCAACACCGATACCCCTTGGGTTTGTAACAACTCCACAGCATGATACAGTTTCAATGCAGCGTTCTGCGCTGATGCTGCGGTGTATAATTCTTTTGGTGGGTTTGGCTGTTCCCGCAGCGCAGTCTGAATTGCTTTTTGCATATCCAAAAGCTTTGTTCTATTCACATAGGCTAGTGCTGCTGAATCGATCACCCCGATTTCTTTTAATTTTGTGAGACGAGCAGAAAGCGCTTTTCGTAAAAGCTGTAAAACCTTGGAGAACTCATGAGGAAGCACAATTTCTTTCCATTGGATGTTTATCTCATGAACATACGGGCGGACATCATGGTCATATTTTGTGCGAATTTCTATGTTTTTGATTTGTAGGTTTTTACATATTTCAAGGATCTTTGAGATATCGTTACCTGGGGATGCCGTCATACCAATTACAAGTGGCTTGGAGCGCTGTTTCTCGTACATTTCAGCGACAAACACATACGAGTAGTTTCCTGCCGCGCGATGCACTTCATCAAAGATAATGAACGATACATTTTTCAGATCAAGTTGTTGGGCGATCAGATCGTTTTCAATTACCTGCGGAGTTGAAACGATAATTCTGCTATTTTCCCAGATGAGTTTTCGTTTTGCTGGTGATGTTTCGCCAGTGAAGACAACAATAGATGATTCCTCAACTGTAAGATATGTCTTCAGGAATTGTGCATGCTGGAGAACAAGTGGTTTTGTTGGTGCAAGAAACAGGATTTTTCCTTCTTTTTGAAGCATTTCCGCGATAACAATGAGTGCGATTACGGTTTTCCCAAGACCTGTAGGGAGCACAACCAAGGTGTTTGCATGCATTGCAGACTGCGCAATATTTACTTGGTATTCCCTCTGTTCAATAGCATCAGGTTTGATTCCTGGTTTGTTCACATACACAAGAGACGACATCGCAGTCATGTTTTAGTAGGTTTTGGGGTATACGAACGATGAAGTATGCATGGTTTTATAAACAATATTTAAAAACAAAGAGATGATTAACGATGTGTGTCAGATATTGTCCTCTTTGGAATAGCAATTCCCCTGTGGGTTATTCTTCTCGTAGCATTACTGTTTGTTATTGTCATCTGGAAATTTCTTAAATTTGCTATCATTTTTTTAGTAATTATTCTTGCATTTTTCATTATTCTTTTTGCTCTTGATGCATTGAATGTGTTTACGTGGATACAAGAAAACATTTTGTCTATGTTTTTATGATAACAACCCTGTGAAAAAAGTAATAAACAAAAAAATATTGTTTTTTTATTTTGTATTGATGCTTGTAATCGTTTTGATCAGCTCGGTTACATCAAATGGTTTTGCAATGTAATCATAGATGAACGGTTCGAGTCCTTTCATTTTCTCTTTATCAACTGATCCATGGGCTGTGATTATCGAAAAAACCACGTCTTTTGCTAACCCTTTTTTGACGATGTGTCGTAAGGTTGTCCATCCGTCCATGAACGGCATCATGAGGTCCATCAGAACAATTCCTTTGAAACCTCGTTCCAGCTCTTCAATACAATCCCGTCCGCTGTCGACAGTTAGGACTTCGTAATGTTTCTGTTCAAAAATCATTCGTAATGTTACCAGCAGATCGGGATCATCATCGACGATCATGATTTTTTTGTTCATGTTTTTTCCTCTCTGTTTTTTTTATACGTTAAATTATCACGCCATGTTATACTTTGTCAACATCTGTATATAAATTTAACTCTCAAAAATATCAAAATGACAAAATGTCAACCAAAAAAAATAATTTTATCGTCGTGTAAGCGAAAACAAGACGTTACTCAACTCCCCAATTTGCGCAGGAGAAAGCTCCTCAACCCGTCGATCTTTAAAAGGATACTCACCGCAGCCTTTACCAAACATTTGATCAACCGTATTTTTTATCTTTTTTCTCCGATGAGTAAACAAACATTTAGTTAATTCAAAAAAGAAATCCTCGTTCTCAACAAAAAATGGTGGATCCTTTCTTGGAATCAACTCGACAACACATGAATCAACCTTTGGCTGAGGAGAAAAACAATGTGGATGAACAACCTCAAGAATCCGACAAAAAGTCTTATACTGCACACCCACAGACAAACGAGAATACTCCCTACCCCCATGCGATGCAACCATCCGATCTGCAAAATCCTTTTGATACATCAGAATCGCTTTCAAAAAAGGATACTTCAACAATTGAAACGTAATCGGAGAAGAAATCTGAAACGGAAGATTTGCTACAACCTTCGTAAAACGCGCAAGGCACAAAAAATCAATTGTTAGCACATCCGCATGAATAAGCTCTACATTCTTCGGTATCCATAATGCTAAATTCTTCACAAGTGTTTTATCAAGTTCAACAGCAATCACCTGCTTAGCCTTCGCTGCAAGAAGCCGGGTTAAAACACCTGTTCCAGGCCCAATCTCAAGAACAACATCAGACGGTTTAATATCTGCATACTCAACCTCTCGATTCGCTACATCTAGATTCACTAAAAAATGCTGCCCGAGCTTTGGTCGCACCATCGATATCATCAAGGATGATTCATTGAGACCGGCGGACGAGTAAACAACCGATATTTCTGATTTGGATCTGTAAGCTCAAGCTCAATACGTTTCGCAATCAGTTTATCAGGGGACCTAAGGAAACCAATACGCTCCTGCATCTCCTTAAAACTCGTAAACAGTTTTTTCTTACGCTCATCAATGATCTGAATCATCATCTTCTTACCTAGACCCGGAAGCAACTCAAGCGTGTGATACCTGGTGGAAATCGCATTGGTCTCATTGAAAAACTTCACAAATCGTTCCTCAGAATGATGAACAACATCAAGGATAACATACGGAAGCTCACCATGCGCAGTCGCAGTCAACTCCTCATAATTAATACGGCCCTTTATTTTCTCAATTTTT
>CAIYYQ010000322.1 GCA_903930505.1 Methanobacteriota archaeon | reverse complement strand
GAAAATCCGACGATTATCGATACGGGAACCGGGTTTCACAGTAAAGTAATCCAAACGACGATTAAAAAATACGTTGATCCGTTAAATATTAATCAGATTATATTAACCCATGAGCATTACGATCACGTTGGCGGCGCAAAAGATTTAATGAATTTCACCAAAGGCCATGCAAAAATCATTGCTCATACAGCAGCAGCTGAAAAACTAAAAACAGGAAAAAGCACGTTTGCAGAGATGCTCGGAGGAATAATGCCAACACTCATTGTCGATATTTCGCTATCTGGCAATGAATATCTTCTCATTGGAGATGAAACCTTTCAGGTACTTGCTACCCCTGGGCACAGCCTCGGCAGCATTTGTTTATATAATCAAAAAAGAAAGATTCTTTTCTCGGGTGACACGGTGTTTGCAGATGGTGGGTTTGGACGTTATGATTTCCCTGGTGGCGATTTCTCAGCGCTTGTACAATCACTCAAAAAGCTCGTAGCACTTGATGTCTCAGATTTGTATCCAGGTCATGGGTCAACTGTTGAAAGGCATGGGCGAGATCACATAAAAAATTCTTATCAAAATATTCAATCGATGATATAAAATGCCACATTTGAGAGATATTTTAAATGAACTGAAATGGAAACAAGGTTACACATTAGAAAATGTTGAAATAACTATTATCCATCGCGGGGCACCAAAAAACAGAAAAATAATCTCTGGAACAGACATCACTGAGATCGGTAAATCCTTCTTGTACACAAATACAGCAACAATCCCGTATCATCGTATCAGTAAAATTTCATACAACAACGAAATTGTATATGAACGGTAAGAAAAGGAAATATCCTTATAAAGCCTCAAAAGATTCGTTTTCGTAAGCAAGGATTAAAAATTCCTCGCATTGTATGGCTGGGGAAAACCATGAGTAGGCTTGAGGAAGTAACAGAGCAGGTAAAGGCGTTAAAAAAAGCGCGTGATATCTTAAAACAACAATATGCTGCGACGGATTATCATAAGAAAAAAGAGCGGAATCCTCAAGAGGTTGTTCCATCGTCTCCTCGTGACGAAGAAATCTACAAATTACTGAATGCGATTCAACAGCTTGATTATTATGTGAAAAAACTGCAGGATGAACAGCTTGAGTTAATGAAAAAAGAGGAATGAACGGAAGAAACCTTATTGTTTCTTTTTCGTTTTTTGTTCATGCATTTCATGAATGCGTTTTTCAAGATTTGTTCTGAGTTCATCTGCAATTAATCTTTTAGTGAACGCATCTGCTTTTGCGGCTATGGAGATTTTCGCGGCGAACATACGCGCGATTTTTCCTCGTTCATCTCGTGGGGCACGGTTGATAAGAGGATGTTGAAAGATAACGCCGTGTTTCGGTGGTTTTCCTCCTTCTTTTTTAAAACGAAATAATGCTTTTTCTGCACCGAGTATTTGGACTGTTGACGCGGGAAACATCGCGAGGCGTTTGATGCCACCAGATAGAGAAATCAATCGTGCACCAATAAGGGATCCCACAAGCAAAGTTATGTTCGGAGCGAGTCGTTGCATATCTTTTTCAATCTGCTGTTCAAGATGATTCATTTCTTCTTTCACTGTTGAGATCGTATGGTGAATCGGTTGGATTTTTTCTTCGGGTGTTGGTATGAGAAGCCATCGTTCGAGTCGTTCAGAGAGAAGATTTGCTATCTGGATCAGGTCATCAAGTGCATCAACCATCTGGATTATCTGCAGATCTTCCGCTTGAAGCTGGGTATCCATTTTTTCTTTCGCAAGCTTCATTGAGAGTTGATGAAGCAGCTCTTTGGAAAAACCGTAATCCTCTGGTTTCAGATGAATTTGTATAAAAAAAGAGTTTTTAGAATCCCAGGTCCCAATGTGTTGCAATCGTTTTTCCTGGACAGTTACTGTTGTGTTTTTTATAAGTTTTTTTTCCTCGGAAAGTATTTCGTTGTTCTGTATTTTCTGTATTCTGTCGATGAGTTCTTTTTCTTCGCAGGGAAACAAGATTTTTTTTTGTATTCCTTGTTCATCGCAGAGAAACGAACCAAACCAGGTGGTGATCAG
>CAIYYQ010000321.1 GCA_903930505.1 Methanobacteriota archaeon | reverse complement strand
CCTCAGCACTAACGATTTTTTTCGGCAGACGAAACTCAGGGATACCATACAAAAGAACTCCACCAGGACCATGTAATGCTTCAAAGACTGTGACCGCATGTCCCATCTTCGCAAGATCCCCAGCACAGGTAAGTCCAGCCGGGCCAGCACCAACAACCGCAACTTTTTTTCCTGATGACGGTAATCTTTGCGGAATTTTCGCACCTTTCACCCGCTCGTAATCTGCAATAAATCGTTCCAATCTCCCTATACCAACCGGTTCCCCGATCTTTTTTATGGTGCATTCTCCTTCACACTGACTTTCATAAGGGCACACACGACCAGAAACAGCGGGAAGATTGTTTTTTGCTTTGATGATTTCTGCGGCTTTTTCAAAATCACCCTGAGCGATGCAACTGATAAAACCAGGAATGTCAATTTCAACGGGGCATCCTTTCATACATGGTTTATTCTTGCATTGCAAACATCGTTTTGCTTCTTCGATAGCAGTTTCTTTGCTATATCCATACGGTACTTCTTTGAAATTGTGGATGCGTTCTTTTGGTTCCTGTTCAGGCATTTCGTATTTGGTTTTTCGTACGCTCATCGAACTTCAGCCAACCTGCATGCTTCTCCTTCTTCATGGGTAAATCGACGATTCCGTAGCATCAAATTTTCATAATCAACCTTAAGTCCATCAAACTCAGGGCCGTCGACACAAGCGAATTTTGTTTTTCCATCGACAGAAACCCTACAGCCTCCACACATCCCTGTGCCATCGACCATAATTGGATTCAAACTAACCAGCGTTTTAATATTGTATTTTCTTGTAACATCAGATATCACTTTCATCATGATAATGGGACCAATTGCCATGACCATGTTGATGTTTCCTTTTTTATCAATGACCTGTTTAAGAACGTCACTGACAAACCCTTTCTGGCCCTTGGAACCGTCATCTGTAGCAATATAGAATTCATTGCTATATGCTTGGATTTCCTTTTCTAAAATAAGCAATTTTTCTGTTTTTGCACCCAGAATAGAAATAACATAATTTCCTGTCTCCCGCAATGCTCTCACAATTGGATACAGCGGGGCGATTCCAACCCCGCCACCCACACAGACGACCGTACCATATTTTTTAACTTCAGAAGGAATACCAAGAGGCCCAACGAAATTTTCAACTGAATCACCAACATTGAGCATACCTAATTGCTTTGTTGTTTTTCCCACCTCTAAAAAGATGATGGTAATTGTTCCTTCTTTTCGATCAAAATCAGCAATTGTAAGCGGGATTCTTTCTCCTTTTTCATCAATGCGCAGGATGATAAACTGACCAGGTTGCGCTTTTTTTGCAACAAGTGGTGCCTTGATTTTTAACTGCTTAACATTTTCAGATAAAACCTTTTTTTCTAAGATTGGATACATCAACACACCTATCGTTTTGTTGTTACCTGAACTTTCAGGAATTTTTAATAGTTTCTACTGTTTGGAGGGAAAATACAAATGTTGAACAACCGCCACAAATTATTAAACCCTCCATCTGAATTGCCTATAAAAAAAATAAT
>CAIYYQ010000320.1 GCA_903930505.1 Methanobacteriota archaeon | reverse complement strand
GTTTTGACAAAGGAGGAAGGGGGGAAGTTTTCCCCCCAACTCGCATGAATGAATTAACAAAAAAACTCTACAAGCTTGAAGTTGGAAAGACACTTGTGCTTAAAAGCAAAAGTGGGGAGATTGAAGGAACCTTCGTTCGAGTTCCTTCTGGATGGGTATATCGCTACACTATTCGCAATGGTTCCTGTTGCTGTTTTATTCCCTACTCAGAAGATATCAGTCACTGGGATGTTGATTTAATAATAAAAGTATGCCCCTTTTGTAATTCTAAAAATGTATTTGTTATTGCAAGTGATACTACCTTCAAAGTAAGTTGTTCTGATTGTAAGGCAAATACCAGAGAATATGATTCTAAGTTACAAGCTGTCTCAGTGTGGAATTCCATAACATTGAGATCACCAGAAAATCCTGCTTGACAGATAATGTATATCTGGTGTATATGTTGTGGCATATATAGGGAGGCTGTGTATGCCGGGGGATTTCATATTTCGAATGGTACTGGGTCACCTCGTAGGCGACTACTTTCTTCAAAACAATTGGATGGCGCTCAACAAGAAAAACCGCTTTCTACCGTGTTTCATCCACTGCATTCTTTATACCTTCTCTATCTGTCTTTGTATAATAAATGAATTTCGAATGCAAAAAATCAATACTATGGTACTTATTGCCACTGGCATTTTTTTATCTCACTTTCTTATTGATTACACCAACATCGTAGATAGATACCTTGGTTGGATTGGTGGTCGTAGCTGGAAAAACACAGAACAACTGATTAAAAAACTAATTAATATCTATTCACCGCACATATGCATCGCCTATGCTGCAATTGTTTCGACGGTTGTTGACAACACATTGCATCTAATGCTTATGTATTTTTTATTTACATTTACGATACAATTTTGAAAAATAAATATATTGAGGTTTTATACAAAACAAAAAGGAGATTTTATGGATACAATAAAAATTATCCAAAAAGTAAAAAATGACCCAGAAAAAAATACGACAATACTCACATGTCGCATATCGTCATTTTTATCAAAAGATTTGTCAGACATCTGTAGAGGAGAGAAACTGAAAAAATCAGATGTTGTGGAAGCAATTGTTGAGGAGTTTATCGCATCGTATAAGAAAGTTCGTTTTCCAGACAAGCCCGACAAGAAGAAATAAAGAAAATGAGGGGAGTTGCTTAATCGTTGGGGGCGTCTAAGCAACTCCGGCTAGAAAGATAAAAATGTGCTGTTAACCATATCGAGGATATGGGAGTTTTTTGCAACTAAAAAACCCTTAGTTTTTTTAAACTAGGGGTTTTTTATTTAAAAACCTGCCGAAAATAATTTATGATGGGTGGGGATGCTTAAAAAGTAAGTACACACTTATATTTTTAAAAATGAAAGGAGATATGATATGAGCGAAACGTTTTCTAACTTGGATTCGAAACAAATTGATTTACTCAACAAAAAAATGCAACAAGTGAGCAACGATCCGATGCTGGCTGATGAACCAAAATTTGCAGGAACAACTCCAATGTCTGCTGCATTTGGAATAGTACAGCCAACAATACCACAAACAGCGCCAGGAATATCAACAATTCTGTCTCCCGACAGTGCTTTTGCGTCTGAACAAAAAGCAGATGTAATAAAATCAAAAATTGCTGAGATTGAACGTGAGCTTGGTGGCTTGACTGCTGAGCCTGTTTCTGAAAGTGAGATGACCTATCGAGACAATTCTGGAAATGAAACTTTCTATGTAAAAAATATCTGTGGCAGACATTATATTCTCAGCGACATCCAGATAGACAAAATACCTGCAGGCAAGTCGGTAGATTTGCTACAAATGGCTTCTATGGAAGACTTGAGAAAATCAAGAGATTTGAGAAAAGCTGTTCGAGGAGTAGGTACAGAAAGAACTCTTCAGCGTCTGACTGAAAGAGAGTATCTTGAGGAAAAAAGAAGAGAGCTTGAAAGTAAAAAAAGAATGGCTATTATGCAACAGCAGGATCAATTAAAAAGAATGAATCAACCCCAGCAGCAACAAGAACAACAACTTCTTCCTCATGAGCGACAGTTTGATTCATCGTTATCGTCCAGGGGGATTCGTCCTGCTATTGAAGCTCGGCTCGGCAAGCTTGCTCTCAGAACAGACACCAATTCTGAGAACAGACGGCAGGCAATGTCCAGTTATGAGTTTATATCGTGGGTCATGCAAGAACGCTTGTCTCATGCTGAAATAGAAAATATTATGGGGCACCCGAGTGTTGTCAATGATCATGACATCAGGGCAGCTCTTCTTGAAAAGAAAAAATCCACACCGCCTGAATAGGAGATTATAATGCTCAGACTAGTCAGTATTTATGAACAAACGTCAGATCATATTACATTTCAAACGGAAGAATTAAGTGATAATGTAGTTCCTTATGTCGTGTATGATACAAGTACGGGAATTTCTATTAACCTCATGGATGATCAACCGACATGGAGGTGCGTGGCAGCAGAAACATCAACAGGATCAACTGAGTTTAGATTTACGATAAATAACAGTACTCTCTACCCAGCAACATCTAAAACCATTGTTGACTATACAACACTCAGTCCGCGTTTGTTCAAAATAATGACATTGCAAGAGTATACAATTCTCAATGATGTTCTTATCAGATTTGACCTCGTTCGAAAGCGCTTGCCTAATCCTGGGATTGGAATAGCATCAACAGACGGGGTTGGAGAGGATGGAGTTGTTGCATTTACTGGCGGTCATGAAAAGAAAATGATGATCAGTGAACTTATGCAAATGGCAGAGGGGGCTGTTGTTGAAGTAAATGGAACTCCCCCCCGAACACAGTTCTGGCCAATGTATTTAGATCTTGAGGCTGATAAGGCGTACAATCCTTATTATTCAAATGCGGGAATACCCAATGATATGATGGAACTGATAAAAATGGGAACCCTTATTCGGTGTCTCATTTCTATGGGTATTCTTGAAGTTGATATTAGTTTCTCAACATCAGATAGTGGTCTGCAGCTAACCTTCGATAGAGCTTCTCATGTGAAAGGATGGCATGATGCTTTACTCACAGAGTACAAGGAAATGAAGGCGCTGTTTAAATGGAACCACGCCAATCATGCGGGAGTGGGGTTGGGGACTACGCCGTGGAGTAGCGTAGGTCTGTGGGGTACATTAATGAATAATGCTACATCAGGAGGAACATTGGGGATGACAAGCTTACTTGGATT
>CAIYYQ010000319.1 GCA_903930505.1 Methanobacteriota archaeon | reverse complement strand
AACAACAGTTTTTTTAGCATTTCCTCATATTCATATCCCGTGCAGATTTGTCTGAACCGCTCCATAGACACATTTTCGGTATCGATATAGGCAACCGGATACTCCGAACGAATGCTTTCTCGAGCCATCTGTAAACAGAAATTGGTTTTCCCTGAGCCTCCTTCCCCGTAGAGTTTTGTGATGATTCCACTTTCCACTCCACCGCCAAGAAGATCATCAAGAGGAATACACCGACTAGGCAATATGTTCATGACATGGGTCATGAGTATACAAGAGGATAAAAGGTTTTGCGACAACAACAATTAATGTCCTAGGATTTCATCAAAAGCGTAATCTTCCCAGCGTTGTTCTTTTAAAAGAATCTTTAGTTCAACAGGAGTCAATATCGAGGTTTTATACATGAGGTAATCATCAAGTGCAATCCGCGGACAAGCAACAGACACAAAACAATCCACGCCCTCAAATCCTTGAAGATTAGTTGGACTGAAAAACTCCAGTGCAATAAGAAGGACTTGTTTCCCATGACTCAAAAGTAATTTTTGCATATCCAAAACAAGATTCATCCGCTGCTGCCCAATTTTTGTTCCAATAAGAACCCCAAAGGTTTTCGCATCGTTCGCACGAGCAATCGCACCAAACCGCTGCCGCAACAACCTATCTTTTTCATCAACTAACTCCTTTTTCATCACAGAATTTGTATCAGGGTCAGCTGCAACCACTGGTTTTTTTGTACTCAACATAAGCCCCAACGAATGAAACAATCCGCTTCCAATAAAAAGAAACGAATCAACCTTGGAAACAAGAACAGCTGCTGCAGAAAAATTACACCCAAGAACCTGTCCTTTTTCAGCGATGCGGCCATCCCCTTTTCCGACAACCGGTTCCAGTGAATGATTCTGCAAAAGAGTTACTACCTCATCAATGAGATGAACATGCTGCGCGGTTGAAACAAGCCCGATGCGTTTTCCTTCAAGCAAAGGGATAGCTTTTTTAATGACCACAGACACATCGCTTTTTGATCGTGCATTCACAAAAAACGTAGGAACGGGAAAATTCTTCATATCAGGAATGGGTGTATGGCCAATGTGAATTACGCATTCTACACCCAAACCTTTAAATTCCGATCCAAGAACATCACAAGCACCAAAACACGGATCCGCGGAAACAAGAACATTTGCCGCTGTTTCTTTTTTTAGAAAATCAACAATGGGCAGAGCAAATCGTTTTAACCCTTCAGGCAGCTGAAGTGCAATTGTCTTGTATCTTTTTTTTTGAATAATGCGAACAGCATCCTCAAGATCAATAATATAGTGTGAAATATCCATTATGCACCTTTTGTACATCGTTTGAGAATCTGCCTGAAGATATCCATACGGTACTCATACGAATCCTGCCCCATATCAACTTCGATACAATGTTCTTCAGAGATAAACGACTCGAATGTTTTCTTTTGACTCAGGTAAATCTCCCAACGACCATCAGACACCGATTTCTTTTTTAATCGTTCGTCTAATCGCTTCTTCACCAAATCATCAGCACAGACACATACAATAAAAATAATACGTGCATCGTGTTTTTGTGCAATATCCCTTGCCATATTTCTATATTTTTTACTACCGAACGTGGCATCGAGCACCACGTTTTTCTTTTGTTTTAACAATACTCCAGCACGTTCCATCACTTTTTCATAGGTACGATCGCTTTTTTCAGGTGCATACATACCTTTATTCATAGGATCAAAATGATGCTCAAAGGTATCGACACCAAGAAGTTCTTTGCGCACCACATCGGTATTAATCACCGATGCATGATAATCGACAGCAAGTTTCTGTGCAAAAGTGGATTTTCCGGTTCCAGTTAATCCAGCGACAAGGAACAATACTGGAGATTGTTTGTCGTTTAAATCCAGAGAAAACAACGAGGCATAATATTCTGATAAATCAAAATATTTCTTTGAGGTTTCAATGATTTTGTTCCTGTTTTTTTGATCAATATGAGGATCATTGAGCATGAACCCGTTGACTTTTCCACGAACATATGCGCGATAGCTTTTATAGAAATTCAACACATCGTAAATACCTGCATCTTTGCTTTTTTCCACGTATGTCTTGATGAGAAAGCTGGATAGATACGGATGGTTCAGATAATCAAGATCCATCGCGAAAAACGCGATATCAGATGCACTGTCACAAAACCGAAATCGTTTGTTGAACTCGATGCAATCAAAGATATAAATTTTGTCTGAAACCACAATGTTTCCCGAGTGCAGATCCCCATGACAATCATGGATGCATCCATCTTTTATTCGCATATCAAAAATCTTTTTTTTCTTAATGAAAAACAATGATGACATATTTTTTATTCGTTCAAATGTTTCCTTGGCGATGGTGACATCAACCATAGGTTTTGTCTGCTCGAAGTTTTCATCGATGTTTTGTTTCACGGACTTGATTTTTCCGTAACTATCAACGTCTTTTGACGTTGGTTCTGAGTTGTAGAAATCAACAAGAATGCTACAGATCTGTTCGATCACCGATTCATTGATTTTGTTTTGTTTGAGAAGATTCGTAAGGATGTTTTCCTGGGGAAACTGCTTCATCTTCAGGACATATTCAACAATGGTTCCTTTACCATTCAATGATATCTTGTTATTTTCTTGTGTTATCGGCAACACATCAAGATAAATATCAGGACAAAGACGACGATTCAACCGCAGTTCCTCGTCACAAAAATATTTCCGTTTCTCAAGAGTAGAAAAATCAAGGAACCCGAAATTCACTGGTTTTTTTACCTTATAAGCATATTTTCCGGTGAGAGCAACAAAAGAGATATGGGTCTGAAGGATAGTAACAGATGTAACATCTGATCCGAAAAATGAAGGATTTTTCATACTTTCAAAAAGTTTTACTGATTCCATGAGAGTCAAGGAAACCCTAGTTTTATAAAAGCTTTATCGTTTCTTGATTGTTCTTTTTTTTCAGAAGGATGTTTTTCATTATTCGTCATATGATTTCTCCTCAGAATCTATACAACAATACCACAAATCCAACCTGAACAACAAGCATACATAATGCCGCTGGAATAAACCATTTATAAATCCGCGTCGAATCAGTATGTAAATAATCACTACTGAGAACATTACACAAATGAATCGGGGAAACCAAATATCCAACCAATGCGCTGATGAAAACAATACTGGTCAACCCAAGGATAGGAAGCCCGGTCGCAGCAAAAAACGGTTCAACAAGAAAATACGACAGCGCAATCGCACCAAGATTATACCCGACAAGAAGACCAAGTAACAAAGGAAGAACAATAACCACCACAAGCGCAGGAGTAGCAAGACTACCAAAAAGATCTGCAATCACGACATTTGCCCCAGTGACCTCAAACATCTCCCGAAAAATCATGATACCAAAAATTGCGATAAAAAGTTTCCAAGTAAACGACTTTTTTAAGATTTGAAGATACTCCTTCACACGTAGCTTAGTTAAAAAAAACAAAAGAACAATACTAAAAATGATGCCAATGAGAAACGAACGTGTCTGAGGAACATCAAAAAGCTGCAAGACCGCATAAAAAAACAAGGGCGCAATCGCAGGCAACAAAAAGATAAAACCCTGATAATTTTTATGTGGCTCTTTTTTCTGTACTGACACTTTTTTCATACATTTTTTCAAAAAAATAAATCCGATGATGATCGCCGCGATACAAGCAGGGATATTGAGAAACATCAACAGATAAATATTAATGTTGGAAAACTGCACACTGCAAATAAGAATCATCGCAGCAGAAACCGGATACATCGGCTCCCACACATGCCGAAACCAGATGTTGATGAAATTTTTTTGATCAGCATCAAGCTTGTATGTGTCTCCTTCTTCGTCAACCATCGGTGCAGAAAGAATCGCCCCACCAGGAAGCGGCATCAACCCATAGACAGCTGGGATGAACCCAAGGGTTCCCCCTTTTGAAAACATTGTTCTCAGACTATCAATCAATTTTTTGATGCCGCCGGTTTCCTGCAAAGCTTTCGCCAACATGAAAATCAATGTTGTCAGTATCGCAAGTTCAAGGGTATCCGTAACAAACTGCTGATCCTTGAATGAATAAATACTTGCCTCAACAAAAGCCTTAGGGATATCAACCAACTGAATGGTTTCAAGTGAAAACACTCCAACAACCAAGGCTCCGATACAAAGCGACAAACCAAAACTCACCTTACGTCGAATCAACACAACAATAAGCGCAAAAGCAACGACTACCCCAACAAGCGTCCAAATCATGACATCCTCAACACAGCCTTTCTGTTTAACTAATTAACTCTTCTGCGCATAATTGCGCGTCTTGCATAATCTGCTCTGCATCCAACGTCTGATACACTCGATCAAGCATCAAAGGAACACCATGCACAATTGTCGTACACACATCGCCACCTTTCGCTGCATAAACAAGATGAGAAATGGGATCATGAACAGGAGTAAGATGCGGCGTTCTACTATCAACAAGAATGATATCAGCACATTTTCCTTCTTCAAGAGAACCTATCTGCTCCTGCATCCGAAGACACCTAGACCCCTGAATAGTAGCTAGGTCAAAGACCGTCTGCGCAGGCAACACCTGAGGATCCCAACGATGCTGCTTATGAACAAGAGCACAAAACTTCATCGTCTCAAACATATCAAGAGTGTTGTTACTCGCCGCACCATCAGTCCCCAAACCAACAGAAACACCGGCATCAAGCAACTCGGGAACAGGAGCATACCCGCCTGTCGCCATCTTCATATTACTCACCGGACAATGAGAAACCGATGCACCACCAGTCTTAATATCAATAACTTCGTTTTTTGTGATCCACCCGCAATGCGCAAGCACGGTTTTATCGTTAAGCAAACCATATCTTTTCAGTTGCTCAACAGGCCTAACACCATATTTTTTTTCAACATCATAGACTTCCTCACGAGTCTCTGAACAATGTATCTGAACACCTGCATCATATTTTTCAGATAGCTGACTGGTTTTCTGCAAAATCTCCGGACCACAGGTATATGTTCCATGAGGACCAATCGTGGGTGTAACCAAAGCGTGTTTATCCCATCGTTTAAGAAATTTTTCGCATTCAGAAAAGAGTTCATCCGCAGGAAATTCAGGCACACCAAAATCAATCATAGGAAAACCAAGACATGCCCGAACACCTGCTTTTTCCGTGATTTTCCCTACAGTATCCTCAAAAAAATACATATCGGAAAAGGTCGTTGTTCCCGAAGCAATCATTTCCAATAAACCAAGTTTCGTCCCAATTTCAATAGAGTTGCTTCGTAGTCTTGCCTCCACAGGCCAAATACATGTCTCAAGCCACTGTTTCAAAATCATGTCATAGCCGTAGCCACGCAAAAGCGTCATCGGAATGTGAGTATGCGTGTTAATAAGACCAGGGAGCACCCATTTGTTTTTCCCATCGATTTTATAATCCGCCTCAAGAAAAAGAGGTTTTTTAGAAATCTGAACAATCCGATGATCCTCAATATACAGATCACCAAAAATCCTCTCTCGTTTTTCATTCTGTGTAAGGATCAGAGCGTTTTTGATGAGAATACTCATAGGACCATCATGTTATTTCTCTTCTTTTGCGTCTTGGTTTTCTAATGCATTCTCCCAAGATTCATCAAAATACGCATTCAGTTTTTCAAGAATGTCTTTTTCCACGGTCCAGACGCCAATCTCGTCTTTTTTCATAGGTCCTGCAAGGATAAGTGCACGATCATCCCCGAGAATAAAATTTCCTTTAACATCTGAGGATTTTCGAACGTTCAACCCAAGGAGTAAACTATCATCTCTGCATTGATTAACTATCAGTTTAGAGTTTTTCGGGATATCGACATCAACAAGAAATTCTGCAACAATTCTCGGATTAACTATCTCTGAGAGACTCCATGCAAGTGTTGATCGAGATGACGGTTCTGACTTCGAGGTTTTTCTCATCCCCAGCTCAAAAGCAAGGGCAACTACTACGACTCCTACGATAACCCCGATGATAAAGGTTACTATATCCATATGCTATCCATCCTCATCAGAGTATATTTCTCATCATAGATAAATAGGTTTGCCTCAGAACAACCGAAAAAGAAAATGTTTATCTCTCCCATTAGTATACTCAGCGAGAATTACACGTGTCTTCAGGGTAATTATATGGAGAAAATAACAATTGTTAACAAGATTAATGCGTTAAAAAAACAACGCAACGCAGTCATCCTTGCTCATAATTACCAACTCCCTGAAGTCCAAGATATCGCTGATTTCACTGGTGATTCTCTTGATCTCTCCATGAAAGCAACAAAAACCGATGCCGATATCATCATTTTTTGTGGCGTTGACTTCATGGCAGAATCCGCAAAAATCCTCAACCCGGAAAAAACCGTGATCATCCCTGATAAAGATGCGAAATGCCCTATGGCAGAAATGGTTGACCCGGAGAGCCTTAACTGGGTAAAACGAGATCACCCCGGTGCAGAGGTCGTGGCGTACATCAACACAAGTGCAGAAGTCAAAGCAGCATCTGATATCTGCTGCACCTCAGCAAACGGCGTCAAAATCGTACAGAAATGTACATCAAAAGAAGTGATTTTTATCCCTGATCAAAACCTAGGAAAATTCATCCAACGATCTGTCCTTGAAAAACAGATGATCCTCTGGCCTGGAATGTGCCCAACTCATCATAACAACATCAAAAAACAAGACATCGTGAAATTGAAAAAAGAGCATCCATTGGCAGAGGTTCTTGTTCACCCGGAATGCAGACCGGAAGTCATCGACATCGCAGATCATGTTTTTTCCACAAGTGGGATGCTGAATTACATGAGTAAAACAACTGCACAGGAGTTTATCATCGGTACGGAAAAAGAGATGTGTTACCGCTTACAGAAAGAAAACCCACAGAAAAAATTCTATCCTGTACCTTTAGCAGTATGCCCAAATATGAAAAGAATCACTCTTGAGAAAGTCTTAAAAAGCCTGGAGACGTTAGAACCAGAAATACTCCTGTCATCAGACATCATAAAACGAGCAAAAATACCGTTGCAGCGGATGATGGATATGGGTCGGGGAGATTAGATGAAAACAATTTATCTTGATTATGCGGCAACAACACCAGTTGATCCGCTGGTTTTAGAAACAATGATTCCCTATTTTTCTACGTTTTTTGGGAATGCATCATCTCTGCATTCCTATGGAAGGGATGCCTACGATGCATTAGAAGAATCCAGAAAACAAACTGCAGAACTCATCAAAGCACGCAAACAAGAAATTATTTTTACAGCAGGAGGAACCGAGTCTGATAACATCGCGATCAAAGGCGTCGCTTATCAAAACAAACAGAAACGGCAAACAAAAGGATCACACATCATCACCTCAACAATTGAACATCCTGCGGTCCTTGAAGTCTGCAAACATCTGGAGACACAGGGATATAAAATCAAGTACATCCCAGTTGATACAGAAGGGATTGTCAACACAACAGAACTTGAAGATGCGATTTCTAAAGATACGTTTCTCATCACCATCATGACCGCAAATAACGAAATAGGAACGATACAACCCATTGAAAAAATAGGACAGATTGCACATGATCATGATGTTTTGTTTCACACCGATGCAGTACAAGCAGTTGGCAAAATGAATCTTGACATGGTAAAAAACCATGTTGATTTACTTTCCATTTCATCTCATAAAATCTATGGGCCAAAAGGAGTTGGTGCCCTCTTCATTCGAGAAGGGGTACGTATCGAGCCACTTATCCACGGTGGCGGCCATGAACGAGGATTACGCAGTAGCACCGAAAACATCCCTGGGATCGCTGGCCTTGGAAAAGCATGTGAACTCGCAGCGCAGCGCATGGAAAAAGACACGATATATCTCAAGAGATTACGAGATCAATTAATTAAAGGTGTGCTAGAAATTGAAGAAAGTTTTCTCAATGGTCATCCGACGAAACGTCTGGTGAACAACGCGCATTTCCGGTTTACAGGCATTGAAGGAGAATCGCTTGTTCTTGGATTAAATGACAAAGGAGTTGCCGCAGCCACTGGTTCTGCATGTTCCTCAAAAAAACTGCAATCATCACATGTACTTACCGCTATTGGGATTGATCCCATTCATGCACATGGATCGTTACGGTTAACACTAGGACGAGAAAACACAGAAGACGAAATCTCTTACGTGATAAAAGTATTGCCAGAGATCGTTGATCATCTGCGGTCTATGTCTCCACTGTGGAATCGATAGAAAAGGTGCTTTGCTATGGCTGATATGTATAGTAAAAAAGTCATGGATCATTTTCGAAACCCGAAAAACCATGGGGAAATTAAAGATGCAGATGCAACTGGAACTGTAGGAAATGCAGTCTGCGGGGATCTCATGACGATTTATCTGAAAATTAAAAACGATACAATTGTTGATATTAAATTTCTGACGTTCGGATGCGCAGCAGCCATTGCCACAAGCAGCATGATCACGGAACTTGCAAAAGGAAAAACACTGGATGAAGCACTTAAAATCACACGTAAAGATGTTGCAGATGAACTTGATGGATTACCTCCGATTAAGATGCATTGTTCAAATCTTGCTGCAGATGCATTGCATGAAGCAATCAAAAATTATCATGAGAAAAAAACAAAAAAATAAAAAAAAATTGGAATCCTATGTTTTGAATTCATGAGGAGAATGAAAAAATGACTAATAAAGCAGTATGTTTGATTTCCGGTGGTCTGGATTCTTGTGTTACCGCGTTTCTTGCAAAAAAAGAAGGATACGATGAACTCCATGCTATCTCTTTTGATTACGGGCAACTGCATAAACAAGAACTTTCTTGCGCAAAAAAAATCGCACGAGCAGTAGGAGCAAAAAACCATGTGTTGTTTTTTGTTGACTTGAAACGATTTGGTGGATCATCCCTTCTTGACAAAACATTTGTATTCCCACAGGATCGTAAGATAAGTGAGATTGGAAAAGGAGGAATACCCTCAACCTATGTGCCAGCACGAAACACAGTTTTTCTGTCGCTTGCACTTGGATACGCTGAAGTACTTGATGCAGATGCAATCTTTCTTGGTGCACATGCTATGGATTACTCAGGATACCCTGATTGCAGACCAGAATATTTACAGGCGTTTCAGGCTATGGCGAATCTTGCAACCCGCAGAGGCGTCGAAGGAAGACCTATACTAATAAAAGCGCCGATTCTTCATCTCACAAAAGCTGAAATCATCAAAAAAGGAATTGAACTAGATGTTCCTTTTGAATACACTTGGTCATGCTATCAGGGGAAACGAAAAGCATGTGGACGGTGTGATTCCTGTCTCCTGCGACTTAAAGGTTTTCAAGAGGCAGGAATTGATGATTCACTTTCTTATGAACAGTATCCAAACTGGTACAAAAAATCTTAACCAGTAAAAGAACAACATGGTTTCAAAAAATGTATTATTGTTGTTGCTTCCTTTTTTCCTTATGTTTGAAATAATCGTACAGATCAAGCGAAATCGGGATGGATACTAAAATTGCGATGAGGATCGCAAGACAAATCAAACTATCTTGATGCACATTCTTAACCGTACTTTGTGAATCTGAAAGATGCCCATTTGTTACATCCTCAAAAAACAAGTTGATGGTTCCAACCCACGGGATCTCAGATCGCCCTTTTCCAGAAATCCATTCGAGTTTCACGGGCTGCGGACAAATATCGGTTGCTTGATCGATGACATTGTTATGATCGCCTTTTGTGAGGTATCCGGAGTTTGTCCATGGTTCCGGGAAAATATATGGGTAATTTGGAATTAAACCATTTTTTTGTAATTCGGATGTCAATATCGAAAGTGAGACATTGTGAATATTAAATTCTTCGATAGAATAAGTTAATTTTCCGTTATTATCATCTACATCAACCCAACACATACACCGATGAATGATCTGAGAAACATCAGTTCTCCCTAGAGGCTTATAGATGATGACATCTCCCCAGTTACCATAAAAAAACGAGTTTGTATCGTTTGCATTCTTCGCTGTACCATACGTCACAAGATCACTTTGTTTGAATACTTTTTGGACCAGAACCATATCACCTGCATCAATGGTTCCTAGTCGACCAAATGGTGGAGGAGGATTGTCATGTTCCATGCTGCCGGATTCAATTGCAACCATTGGTGCCGCAAACCACTGCCCAGTATAGCTCCATAAAATGATTAACACAACAAGCACAGCCACGAATGCTATGAGAACATCTCGAAGTAACGCAATCTTTGTATTGTCGCTTCGCCAGAATCGTAAAAACAAATTTTTGATATCTTTGATATTCATCTTTGTTCACTACTTCTCAGATGTTTTCCGCTGACGGATGGTTTTAGTTTCAGTCCCACAAATCAAACAGACTTTCTGCGATTCGTTGAATCGTTTTCCGCAGCCTGGACATCTGCTGATCCATTTAAACCTTTTCGTTATTCCCTTCTGAGAAAAACTCAGAAACGACATATGAGCTGCATTTGCAACATTCTGAATAGAGTAATCATCAGTAAGAATAATGACTTCCATATTTTCTTTATTTGAAAAATCACATGCCAACGCGAGAACTTCAAGATCTGCAGGAGACAACCGCATGATATCCCCGGTTTTTTCTGCGATTGTTTTCATTTCTTTGAGAGATTGTTTCGACGGCGATTCAATCCTAAGTCCTTTTTCTTGTAAAAGCTCAAAACTGCGGAAGTCTCGTCCCCCAGGTTGAATCTCAGAAGAAACTCCTGATGTCGTGATCAAGGTTGCATCTTCGATATGAAGTGGTTTTCCTGAGAGAAAAACCGAGGTGTCAACGATAAAAACTTTTTGCGTCTTATTCATAAATGATAGAAAAGAGAATACGACTTCACATATTTTTTACTTTAGAAAGAACATCGGAGATTTTTATAAGCTCTTGATTTCCGGTTTTCATGTCTCGCAACGTCACTGAGTCTGTTTCAAGTTCCTTTGGTCCCACCAGAATCACGGTTTTCACGTTCAATGTGTTTGCATACTTCAACGCTTTACCGACGCCTCTGCGGAGCAGATCCACATCGACTGTCACATTATTTTGTCTGAGGGTCTGAACAATCTGTAGAGATTTCTGAATCATCTCCTCGTTCACTGGTATCACAAAGGCATCCAGTTGGCTCGATGGAAATGAAAACTGTTCTGTCTCTAGCGCAAGGATTGCCCGATCAAAACCAATAGCAAAACCCGCGGTTGAGACATCGGTACCCCCAAACAGTGGGACAAGATCATATGCACCGCCGCCGCACAGCTGTTTCTCAGCACCAAGCACAGGTGCCTCTATTTCAAACACAAGACCTTTGTAATAGTCAAGACCGCGGACGATACTGAATTTTATCTGATAGTTTTTAATTTGGAACGAGGAGCCGAGTAAATCAAGCATTTTTTCTAGATTTAAAAACTCGTTTTCTGCAATAGGATCTCCTTTCACATATTTCTTTATTTTTTCTTTTTCGGTTGTTTTTAAAAAAGAGACAAATTCCTCTGCTTTTTTATGATCAATCCCGTACTCGGATAGGGCTGTGAATACATCATAGTACATTGATTTATCGATAAGTGGAATGAGGTGTTTCTGTTGTTCTTTTGATAATCCTAATCGTTCAAAGACTGTGGAAAGAATAGTTAAGTTTCCAATGTTTACCTGGATATTACATAGTCCGATGTTTTTTAATAAAAGGTATGCAAGGGCAATAAGCTCCGCATGAGCTTCAATGGTGTTTGTCCCGATGAGCTCGCATCCTGCTTGTTGAAACTCACGATATCTGCCTTTTTGTGGTCGATCATAGCGGAAACAACTGCCAAAGTAAAATAATTTCAATGGTTTTGGTTCCATCTGCAGTTTTTCAACGTAGAATCGCATAACGGGTGCGGTTAGCTCTGGTCGTAAGGCAAGATCACGGCCGCCTTTATCTTTAAATGAGTAGATTTCTTCGATGATTCCTTCCCCGGATTTTGCTGTAAACAGTTCAAGGTTTTCGAACATCGGAGTCTGGATTTCATGGTACCCAAACGTGGTAAACGTTGTTCTCATCTGGAATTCCACGTACCTGCGTTTTTCCATTTCTTCAGGTGTAAAATCCCTTGTTCCTCGTGGTATTTGAAACACGTTCTGTTGTATACCTAGGCGATTTAATTATGTTTCTGTTTCTCTGCGTTGTGATATGAGTCGACTTTTTCTAAATTTTTTTAATGATATAGCGTATTCAATTTATACATTAAGGAATCATATTATACAGCAACATTAACGAAAAATATATAAACAATGAAGATGAATATATATGTTATTATATAAAAATATAAAAAAGGGGTAAAGAAATGAAACGAAATAATGCAAATATTGTAAAAATGGTAGCTTTCACATTGTGTATGGTTATGATAATATCACCGGTGCTCTCTTCAGCCTCTCTTTCACTTGAAAAAGAACTTGGTAGCGATCGTATCGGACAACCAATCACCCCTATAGAAAAAACCGTAATCGAACTAGAAGGAACACCTGTTACTCAGGATGATCACGGCCTTACCCTTACATTCCAGGTAAAGCCGGAAGATGTCACATTCCAAGAGCAAATCATTGATGGTACGCTCTACCAAAGAATTTCGCTCCAGGACTACCCTTCGACCACAGAGGTAGGAAAGCCACAACTTCCTCAGATCACGAAACTGCTTGCGATCCCTGGCAAGGGAGACCCTCGGGTGGAAATCATCTCCAGCGACTACACCATATTACCAAATGTGAACGTATGCCCAGTACCACAACCACAGATCTTATCATCCTCCAAGGAACAGTATTCAACTGAGAACGAATTCACCATAGACAATACTGCGTATTCTGCTAATCAATTGTATCCTGAGAAACTCGCTGATCTCGGCCCGGGATCCTATCTCAGAGAACAACGACTCGCCCGCCTCACCATCAACCCACTTCAATGGAACCCGGTGACGAAAGAACTCCGAGTCTACACCACCATCACCGTCAGAGTTGATTATCCTGAAAAACTTATCTGTAAAGATGTCGGGCCGTACAATGATATGTGTTCTCAACTGGTAAGTAACTATATTGTTCCTTTTCGTTCATCTGAGTCGCTGAAGAGGGACGTGATTCCTTCCACGGGTACGGTCTCGTACCCCGATGACCCAAGTGTTAGTGGCGTTTCTGCAGATTATTTGATTATTACCAATGATACCTTTTATTCTTCACAAAGTGTATATGATCTTGCGTGCTGGCGTGCGAATTACAGCGGGTTTGATGTCGCTGTGGTCAGCGTCAATGACACTGGCGGTAATACAGATACCAGCATAAAACAGTTTATCAAACATGTATTAAATGACTGGACCGCGCCACATATGAGTGATCATCATGTCGGCTATATTCTTTTAGTGGGTGATGCTCCTTTT
>CAIYYQ010000318.1 GCA_903930505.1 Methanobacteriota archaeon | reverse complement strand
TTAAATAGTTTATTTGAAAAAATTTAAAAAAATCATCTGCCGAAGATCTTCTTAGAAAACGGTATTGATCTTATGTGTTCAGCACTTCGTATGCCATAAGAATTTAAAAACAACCCAGATCTATACACATGTTGCAAGTAAGGATATCACACGACTTGCCCAATTCCTGTAATACAGGTTATTTGTTTTTCTTTATTCCCCATCGCGCAAAGAGTGTATGAGGTATTTTAAATTGGTCAAGGACTTTTCCTGCAATAAAATCAACAAGATCGTCAATGTTTTTTGGTTTCTGGTAAAACGCAGGTGTTGCAGGTAAAATCACTGCTCCCGCTTCTTTTGCCGCAAGCATGTTTTTTATCCCTGGTAAATCAAGCGGTGTCTCTCTTACGACAAGAACAAGTTTTCGTCCTTCTTTCAAACAGCAACTTGCAGCACGAGCAGTTAATGTATCTCCATAGCCATTTGCTATTGCTGAAAGGGTTTTCATACTGCATGGTGCAATAATCATTCCATCCAGGGGAAACGATCCGCTTGCGGGGCCTGCACATAAATCATCGTTTTCATACCAGACGTCTGCTTTCTTTTTCAAATCTTTGTATGAATACGATGTCTCATGTTCAAGGATTTTTTTTCCTCCACAAGAGACAACAAGATGTACTTCTTGCCCTGTTTTTTTTAGTTCCTCAAGAATTCGTACCCCGTAGATGCTTCCTGAGGCACCCCCGATACTTAAGAAGATTTTCAGAGACGTTTATTTCACCCCTCAATTGCATGTATAATTGCAGAAAGCGTCTGTTTTAAATCTTTTTCTTTTTCAAGAGCAGTCCCTGTTATGATGATATCAGCACCAGCCTTCGCTTTTTCTTTCGCAGTATCAGCGTCTCTGATTCCCCCGCCGACAATTAAAGGAATGTCAATATTTTTTTTCACAGAGGAAATCATCTCATTTGAAACAGGATATGTTGCACCTGATCCTGCCTCAAGATAGAAAAAATGCATCCCAAGATACTGTGCAGCAAGAGCATACCCCACCGCTGACTCAATATCATCTTTTTTTATGAGATCTGCTTCTCCTTTTTTACCTACGGTCATGCCTGGTTCTACTATTACGTATCCCATCGGGATTGGTTCCAACCCAGAATGTTTGACAAACAACGCTCCTTTCACATGTTCCCGGATCACAAAATCTAGATTTCGAGAGTTCAGCAGACTCATAAAAAACACGGCATCTGCATAGGTGCTAAGGAATTTCGCACCAGATGGAAACAGAATCACAGGAAGATCTGTTGTTTTCTTAATCGCTTTTACTGTGTCATCAACCTGTTTTTGAGAAGCAAGCGTTGATCCACCAATCATAATTGCGGTACTGCCAGCTTCTGCTGCTGTTTTCGCGATTGATCCAGCGACATGTGGATCTTGTTTATCAGGGTCAAGAAGCGAGAAATGAAGTGTTTTCTTTTTTACTTGTCTCATGATCAGATTTTCAATATTCATAGATACATGAAATAACTGGTATCGATATTAAGATTTTGTCTTGGATGAACAGATGCTTTTCAAGATATCTTCGCTACACGTGGCAACAACACTTGTTCGTTCATGAAGAGAAAAATTCATATCAAGTTCTTTGCCTTTGATGTTTTTCACAAAACCACCAGCCTCCCGAACGATAAGGACGCCTGCTGCAAGATCAATCACGCGAATATACTCTCGTCCTGCAACATAAAAATCAAGAGCACCGGTTGCAACAAGACACATCTCAAGGGAACACGCACCAAGAGTACGCACATTATCTTTACGAGAAAGCGCTAACGTCACCGGATCAATGTTTTTCCCAAGAGTAAGTGACGACACGATCTCTTTTGAAGGATAATCAAAAACGCTGATTCGTTTGTTATTCAAAAACGCACCATGGTGCTTCTCAGCAACAAAAACATCACCTGTAGGAATATTTTTTACGACAGCATAATTGATATCACTGACTTTTTTTTTCCCAACAGCAAGAGAAACAGAAAAAAACGGGATCCCGCGATACGCGTTGCGGGTTCCATCCACAGGATCTAACACAAAAGTGTATTCCCCACCGAAATCAACATCACCTGCTTCTTCACTTAACACATTTACTTTTACATCTGATTTTTCGACACAAGAAAGTGCAGCATCTTCTGCAACTTTATCAAGATATGTTGTCGGCGTCCCATCAGCACCAATCCCAATATTTTTACTGAGTTTATGAAAATCCTTCATGTAAATTTTCCGTACTGCTTTATCAGCTTTCTCGACGGTTTTTAGTGCAAGTCTCTTTATGTCTTCATCCATTGATGGTTCACCATGCTCACAATATTATTCTTTCTGTTTTCTATTGATGTGCCTTCCGAATCCTTTACGACCGACAAGTTCCCTATTATCGATGATGTGTTCTCCTCGAATAAACACATGAGATGGAAACAATGCATTGTATCCTTCAAACGGAGTCCATTTGCATTTTGAATGCAGGTTTTCACCAATTATTTTTTCTGGTTCTTCTTTAAAATCAACGACGATGAAATCTGCATCGTTTCCCACAATAAATTTACCTTTCTGTACATTCAATAGTTCCGCAGGTTTTTCACAAAGCAAAGAAAGGAGCTGCTTGAAATCAATTTGTTCTCGTTTCACCAACCCAAGAAATACCGGGTACATGGTTTCCACGCCAGGCAGGCCAGATGGTGTTTTTCCAAAATCAGTTTCTTTTTCTTCAAGAGTATGTGGTGCATGATCAGATTCCAACACGTTAAAAAGGTTGTTTTTTATCCCGAACCATAGCGTTTCCCGGTCAAACGGTGTGCGAATTGGTGGGTTCACTTTATACCATGAGGGATGAGACTGAACTGTCGAGACGTCAAACAAGAGATGATGAGGCGTAACACCAACACTCACATTTGAGGGTCGTGTCTTCACTAAAGATGCTCCTTCGCAAGAAGAAAGATGGCAGATGTGCATGTGGACTGGAATCTGTTTCGCAAGAGTAAGAAGTGTTTGTATTGCTGTTTCTTCGCAAATGGCAGGATGGGTGAGGAGATGATCTTTTAAATCATTCTCAGTCATCGTATGTTTCTTGAGGCATCGTTCGCTTTCTGCATGAACAAGAACCGGTTTCTTTACAAACGCTATTTTCTGTAAAGTTGAAACAAGGTTTTCTTCTTTAAGATGAAGCGCATTTGTTGTACCTCCCATGAAAATTTTATATCCAGAGCAGAGAGAAGATACTTCAGTTAGGTTTTCCAGAGAATCATCAGCGACCCCTGCATAGACTCCGAAGTCAACAACACTTTTACTTTCCGCAACTTTGATTTTTTCTTCAATGGTTTTTTTGTCTTTTGTCTGCGGTTGGGTATTTGGCATATCAAACACACAGGAAATGCCACCAAAGGCTGCTGCCTGCGAGCCTGTAAAAAAATCTTCTTTCTGTGTAAACCCGGGATCGCGGAAATGAACATGCATGTCGATTCCAGCTGGAAGAATCAGTTGGTTCCTAAAACGAATCCTGTTTTCACCAATGAGTGTTTTTTTCACTGCCGTGATTTTTCCATCGGTCACACCAATACAACAGGATTCAAACGAACCATTGATGTATGTTTTTCCTTCAACTATCAGATCCATCGAGTTTTTTCTCCTTGATTTCACCATGTGGTGATATCTCTGTGAAAATTTGGCCAATGAATTTGAAAATCTTTGTATGTTTCTCAAACCATGCATCAGGAAGCAGTCCTGCTTTCATACAGGTGTGAGAGAGAAATTCTTCTTTTTTCCATTGTTGTTCCACAGGAACTTGAGGAAGCAATAACCCTTTATTGAATCCTTGTTCTACAATCAGTCCATCGCGCCCGATTTCTATCTGTGAAAGATACTCTCGTGGTTGTTTTGCTTTGAGAAGTAAGGGTTTTGTTAGAATAGTTACTTCCACGATAATGTGATCAAGTTCATGTTCTTCTAGGGTTGGAAACCGGGGGTCGTGTGTTGCTGATCGTGCAGATTCAATGAGTGCTTCTCTTAAAGACATTACTGGGAGTGGAATACCGATGCAGCCTCGGAGATCAAGATTTGGGTATGTATGTAAGGTAACAAATACTCCTTGTTTTTCAACAAATATGCTGTCTGTAGTGTTTGATGAAGGTCTAATTTTTTTTACGACTTGTTCTACGATTTCTCTTGCAAACTGTACTGCTTTCTTTCCTTCAATTACTGTAAGCATAAAATAAAGTATTCGCGATGTCA
>CAIYYQ010000317.1 GCA_903930505.1 Methanobacteriota archaeon | reverse complement strand
GTTCAAAAAGATGTGGAACAGATGTGTCAGCGTCTTCTCACAAACCCAGTGGTTCATGTTTATGAAATAGAAATAAGCGAACAAAAATAAAAATGTCTCCTACATGATTTGGGGAGTGCCACCTATGAGTATTGATCATCTCCTGAAAAAAAAGAATGTACCGTTTGACTTATATGAAATAGATGTGTTTTCTGCAAATGATTCTGAGTTACAGGAAATTAGTAGTACGTTTGGTCTTGCGCTCGCCTTAGATGAAATGAAGCGAATTAAGGAGTATTTTCAAAAGAAGAAACGATTACCAACTGATGTGGAACTTCAGGCGCTTGGTCAAGCCTGGTCTGAACATTGCTGTTATAAATCATCAAAAATTCCTTTAAAGCAATATATCTTCGGGGTTGCAGAGAAGAAAATCGCTGCACGAGAAGATGCAGGTGTAATTGAGTTTGATAAGGATTATTATTATTGTGTGAAACTTGAATCCCATAATCATCCTTCGGCGATTGAGCCGTATGGTGGTGCAGCAACTGGTATTGGCGGTGTCGTCCGTGATGTCGTCTGTATGGGGTCACAGCCTATTGCGTTTGTTGACCCTTTGTTTTTTGGTCCACTTGATTACCCGGCAGAAAAGCTTCTGAAAGGAGTAAAGCACCCTCGGTATCTGTTCAAAGGGGTTGTTGATGGAATCCGTGATTATGGGAACCGCATAGGAATTCCTACGATATCTGGTCAGGTGTATTTTCATCCTGGTTATCTGGGGAATTGTCTTGTTAACGTTGGCTGTATAGGTATTTTGAAAAAAAATGAGCTTGTGCACAGCGCAGCGAAAGCACCTGGAAACGTCTACGTATATGTTGGCGGAAAGACAGGGAGAGATGGCATTCATGGTGTAACATTCGCTTCTGCGGAACTCACCGATGAAAGTGAAGAAAGCAGCCGTTCTGCTGTGCAAGTTGGTGACCCAATCACAAAAGAACCTGTGATTCATGCAACGCTTGAGATTAACCGCAAAGGGCTTCTTGAGGGGTTGAAGGATTTTGGTGGCGGTGGACTTTCTTGTGTATGTGGAGAACTTGCGTATACTGCCGGGTTTGGTGCAGAAATTCATCTTGACAACGTCCCCTTAAAAGAAGAAGGTTTGAAACCATGGGAAGTCTGGGTTTCAGAGAGCCAAGAGCGTATGATGCTTATGGTTGACCCAAAGAATGTGCCTCAGGTGTTGCATATCTGCAAACAATGGGATGTGTTCGCAGCACCGATTGGTAGCGTAATCAACGATGAAATTGTCCGCGTCTTTTTTAAGGGTGAGCGGATTCTTGAGATGGATCTTGAGTTTCTCACAGGTGGGCCTGTATATGATACGTGTATCCGTCCATATGTGTTACCAAAACCAGAAACAGTTGAAAAAAATGAGAAATCGTTTTCCATGCCTGATCTTGAGGAATCGCTACAAAAAATTCTTTCTTCAGCAAATATTGCGTCAAAGGAGTGGGTAATCCGCCAGTATGATCATGAGGTTCGCGGGAACACGGTCATTAAACCGTTGCAAGGTAAAATGAATAACGAATCCCATGGTGATGCTGCGGTAATCAAACCACTAGAGAATTCATGGAAAGGACTTGCAGTCACTGCTGATGTCAACCCCAGATTTATGGCGCTGAATCCATATTGGGGCGCCTGTGCTGCGATGGATGAAATGTGCAGGAATCTTGTTGCAGTTGGTGCACGACCTGATTCACTGTTAGATTGTTTGAATTTTGGGAACCCTGAGAAACCAGAGCGTATGGGTGAAATCTACGAGACCTGTCGCGGGCTTGGTGAGATGGCTCGTGCACTTGAGTTACCGTTTGCATCAGGAAATGTGAGTTTGTACAACGAATCTTTGAAAAGTGTAGTGCCACCGACACCAGAGCTCATGGGGATCGGCATCGTGGAAGATATAAGAAATTGTGTAACAACGGATTTCAAAAAAGAAGGAAACCTGGTGTATATTATTGGGAATGAAACCAAGAAAGAGCTGGGTGGTTCTGAATATTATCATTTGGTGAATGTAGATGGTGGAATGGTTCCTCGTTCTGATGTGAATCTTCTTAAAACCTGTATAGATGGGGTTCTCTCTGCGATCGATAATAAATATTTTGCAGCGTGTCATGATATCAGCGAAGGCGGTATCGCAGTGTGCCTTTCTGAGATGGCGATTGGTGGAAATCTTGGCGCTCACATTGATATCACCGAGATTGGAGCTGGTTTGCGTACTGATTTCAAACTGTTTTCTGAATCAAATACTCGCTGGATTGCTGAAGTGAAAAAAGAAAAACAAAAAGACTTTGAAAAACTCATTGCAAAGAAAAACATATCATTTATGTTGATTGGTCAAGTACAAGGATCGTCATTGATTATCACTGATAATAAGAAAAAAATAATTGATTTGAAAATATCTGTTCTTCGAGAGTGTTGGAAGAATACGATTTGGAATACGATGGGATAAAGAGATAAAAACCATTAAATCACCCCACCTTGATTGCCAGGATACGTGATGATCGAACCTTTGCTGAGCCCCCGGGCTATGATGACGATCTTGAGTGCTGAGTAATATTTTATCTGATATGGTGACTCAGCATCTCAGCAATTTTTTCTAAAAACACTTTATCTTGATGATTAAATGCATTACATGTGTCAGAGTCGATATCGATTTCTCCGATCACTTTTTTCCAGCGTTTAATAGGGACAACAATCTCTGATTTTGTAGAAATAAAACAAGAAAGATATCTATCATCTTTAGTGGCATCATCCACGATTTCAGTTCTTCCTGATTGCACAGCAGAGCCACAGACGCCTGTTCCAATAGGTATGTTTGTATGTTCTGTTGCTTGTTTTCCTTGCCATGGCCCAAGCACAAGTTCACTGCCTTTTACGATGTAGATAGCAACCCACGAGTAGTGTTTGAAATTCATGTGCAGAAACTCAACGACATCCTGCATCGCACGATCATGACCCAAGGCAAGAATATTTTTGATTATTGTCTCAGAACTTTTATAATCCAATTTTTTTCCCCCGCTATTTTTTAGTATTCCAAAAGACTGGTTTGTTTATCCTTTGGCCCTAATGAAATCACCGGCATTTCTTCCCCGCGTGGTAGCTCAATGGTTCCATATTTTCCACCACCGCCAGGGATGATTATTACTTTATGATCGCGGAATGCCTGAATTGCTTCGGTAATGGCTGGCGGTGTCGCCTTTGCAATCTCAGTAATGTCTGTATCAAGCAGCACATTTATTTCGCTACCAAATCGAGTAATCAAATCATTCCAATGTTTTGTGACGCTCTGCGTAAATGGAGTCGCCTGACCTATTGCTTTTGCGATTATTTCTGTGAGAGGAATCAAATACACGTATGGGGGTCTGTGTGGAGGATGCCGTGGTTCTTTGAATGTCGCCATCTCCTCAATTCGATCCCGCACCCCTTTCTTTATACGTTTTCCGCATCTGCATTTCCATTTCCTGCGAACTGCATCCTCAAGCGTATAATGCGTAAAGCAAGTGATACAAGCAGATTCATTGTATTTTCCTTCTTGTGGAGGCAATCCTACATTAAGCACCGGTTTATTGCCGCCTGTTCGAAGAATCGCTTTTTTGATCTCAGCAAAGGTCGCATCGTTTACTTGAAACCTGTTGAATTCTCGTGCCAAACGAACTGGATGTGGACTGTGGCTGTCTGAATTTGTTAAAAACGTGAGCCTGTGTAACTCCTGGATTTTATCCGCATAATCGGAATCTGCACTCAACCCTAACTCAACAAAGGAAATGTAGGGGACAAGATCACCATAACAACTGTCTAGTGAAGGATGCGCAGCATACATTGATGTCCACGGGGTGAATGCATGCGCTGGGCCGATTAATGCGTCTATTTCTTTTGCAAGTACCGCTAGTTCTTGTCCGTTCATCTGCACATTCGGACGGCCATCAGTTTCAAGATTCTTAGTCTTTGGTTTTATTTTGGTTTTGAATTCTTCTACTGCAGAAACACTAGGAAAATAGAGAAGATGATGCACGCGGTTCATATCCTCAACTTCGGTGCTCAGAATGAACCGCGTTCCGTTACGTTCAAAGGTTCCCTCATCAATAACATTGCATGCTTTGATTTCTTCCATCCACTTCCCATGCAAGCAATCCCCGGTTGCAACCACTTGAATACCTTTTCGAGGTGCCTCAAGGGAGATTGTTTCAATCGTCATCTTGTCGCTTGTCGCGGCAGAATAACGAGAATGAATGTGCAAATCTGCGTTGATGATCATATTGTATTCCTTTGTATGTCTTCGCTATTGTTTTTTTCTTTTTTTTATTCCTATGTTTATTTCTGTTGTTGTTTTTTCTCTTTCTTTGATAGTTCTACTTGTTTTTGTTCAAAGAATGTTGCCCGGGCCATGCTTTCAAATATACCTGCAACAATAAGGATGATTCCTGCGATGAGGAGAAGATACAGTCCGATTCCAAACCCCCAGTCAAGATCAACCTGACCAGTGACATCAGTCAGTGTGACCGTTGTTTTTCCTCCAAAGGGTGCGCTTGAAAACGCATTGATTGCTTCTGTGACTCCTGTGTTTCCCTTGATGTCAACTGGGGAAAGAATAGGAACAATCAGTCCAACAGCCATAACGATTGCAAAAACAATGATAAATGGAGAGAAAAGTTTAATGCCGCGCCAGATGTATTTCCGACCGAGTTTTTTACTTTGGGAGATCCCGACTGATCCAAGGATCGTAAGAACCAGACCAATCCCAATGACAAGTGAGAACGGTAAGATAAATGATCCAAGAGGGATTGGACCATTAGCATCAGGAAGCGTGATTTGAAGTCCTTTTAATCCGTCAATTGCTAAGAGATCTACGAGACCTGTAGTTTTGTACGAAGGAATAGCGATGTTTATATGTACTGCATACCAAGGGGTAACAAGTCCGATAATTGCGATAATAATTCCTGCGATAAAGAGGATGTTTCCTATGCTTTTTTTGTTGAAACCATCAATATATAAAAACGATAAAATTCGAGGTCCTAAACCGTATTTTTTCTTTCGACGGTAGATAAAGAAACAAAGTATGAGAACTGTTGCAAGGGTCGCGGCAAAAAAGATCATCACGAAATTATAGAGCAGCCACTCAAGCAAAAAGAAAGTGTCATTTGCCTGTGGTAATCCAGTTCCCCACGTTTGAGCATCCCACATTTTCCCATTTTCTCTATACATCGGTCCTTGTGGTCCTGCTGCTCCAAGCATTGATGATTCAACTGCTTGTCCCCGATCACCACCAGCCCAACCCCAGTGACCTGCGAATTGCAGCCACCCCTGTGTGTCAAGCAATTCAATTTTGTAATCTGCGGGTCGGAGAATTTTCCCGTTACTCCCTACGCTATCACTTGCGAGACCAAATTTCCCAGAATACGAGCGGAAGTAATTTGCGTGACTCCCTCGAGCAACATAATCTTTTATATTATCTCCTTCATGGTCAACTTGGTTCCACATTGCCCGCTGCCCGGAATAATGTTGACTAAACATCGCCTCGGTTGGCTGGCCATTGGAGATGACAACCTGGATCATCTCCCAGTCGCCTTCATGTCTATTCATATCACCAGGGTTAAATGCATAGTAAAACCAATACTGAATGATTGTTGAACTTCCTGAAGAGTCGACATGGGCATACACCATATACCCCAGGGCATTCATCTTACTTTGATAATCGTCGATAATTCCATTGTCGTCAACAGTTCCTTTTTGATTATCAAGATAGTAACCTGCTGACGTATATCCTGCGATGTTACTCGCATTTAGGTCTGTCAAGATTGGTGTAGGATTTCCTATTTGATATAATTCGGAATTATCTAGTGCATACGAGACATCTACGGGATAACACTTTTCGTTTTGTTCAAAATAAAGTATTGGTGCGTACTGCTGCGCTAGATCAGTATCTGCAGCTGTTGCAAATGTTCCCATGCTTCCCGCAAGTAAGGCAACTAAAATACCTATTATGAATATCTTTTTTATGATCATAGCCTCCACCAAGGTTCTATATTATCTGTGGTTATTTAACTCTTCTCAGCAGTCTGCGAAATAGATTTGAGTTTTTACATTCAAGAAAAATATTTCAATATACATTTGCTTACAATACATGAGATGTATGATAGAAATCATTCATTACCTTTCCATCGTCATTGAATGCATTATCGCGATTTTTGGTGTGTTCATTGCGGTACAGAAAAAGAAAAGCTATGGGTGGGGTTTTTTTGTTACCTTTACGATTTATGTGTTTTATGATCTTTCACGATTAATTCCATTAGATCTTTCCACAACAGTTCTTTATCCCTTGTTCTTTGTTGCAACCCTTTCTATACTTTGGAGTGTTTGGAAGATTTATAGAAAAGAATGACATATACTATCAATAAAGCTGCGGATTAAGACATATTATGAAATGTAGCCATTTTTTAATGAAGGAGTTTCTCCGAGAAAATAATAAATTTAAATCCATACTTAATTAAGAAAATGTTAAAGGTTAAACATATAAACAATATTAATTTATTTTTTAATGTTTAACATTAAATTAATGAGTCTGTTTCTTCAGGAAAATAGTAACCTTTATTACCCTCTACTTCATATGCGACTCCGAGAAAAACATCTAGGATGATGGGAGAACAACACTCAATAAAAAACCCATAATACTAGTGTGTACGTTGAACATACGAGGGATGTCATATGCAATTAGAAAAGAAACCACAACAAGACTCTTATGATTCTGACAAAATCCAAGTTCTTGAAGGATTAGAATCCGTACGGAAAAACCCAGGAATGTACATTGGAAGCACCGACGTACGAGGACTTCATCATCTCGTCTACGAAGTTGTTGACAATGCAGTTGATGAAGCACTCGCAGGCTGCTGCACTCATATTGAAGTCTATATTAGAAAAGACAATTCTATCACCGTCGTAGACAACGGCCGTGGCATCCCGATCGACCTTCATGAAAAATATAAAAAACCTGGTGTCGAAATCGTCATGACCGTACTG
>CAIYYQ010000316.1 GCA_903930505.1 Methanobacteriota archaeon | reverse complement strand
TATAATTATTGAGCATACTATCTAGAGAGCCTGAAGTCACACCGAAAAATAAATGCGGCGCACCTAACTGGGAAAAATCTTCTTTTGTTGTTGGTTTTTCTATAATTCCTACTGAGAATCCTTTTGCATCAAGGATGCGAGCGATCACACCAACTGGAGATAAAGGATGATCATCATAATACTCCCCCGTAACGAGGATAACGTCGAAATTGTTTCCTTTCTTCGCAATCATAATGTAATCGTCTTATCTCTTTTAGATATATAAACATTATAAACACAATACAAAACATTGTTTTTTGCAGGAAAGATTCTTTAACTAACGCAGTCTTTTCCTTGCGCATGACTCATATTTTTCTTACAAACGACGACGGATATCGATCCGTAGGTTTTGTTCCTTTGTTTGCTGAACTTTCAAACATTGGAACGGTCACTGCACTTGCACCAAACAGGGAGCGAAGTTGGATTGGAAAAGCGATTACAACAAAAAAAACTCTTCATATCAAGCAGGTGAAACGAAGTGGTTTTGATCTTCTCACACTCAACGGGACTCCTGCAGACTGCATCCAAGTCGGGGTCCATAACATCCTCCAGTGTAAACCTGATCTTGTCGTCTCAGGGATTAACCTTGGGGAAAACGTTGGTCATGCAAGAATCCTCAGTTCAGGAACAGTTGGTGCCGCGATGGAGGCATCCTTTGACGGGATCCCTGCAATTGCATCGTCACTTTCCATTCCGTCTGACATCAAAAAAACAACAAATCTCTTTCATACAAAAAACTATGCTCTTTTTAGAAACGCGGCGATGATCACAAGAAAACTCGCAGCGATCATGCTTGAGAACACATTCCCGGGTGTTGATGTATTATGTGTGAACATCCCGTTGGATGCAACTATTGATACGCACATCATGGTCACAAAACCATTCCGGGACCCTTACAGCCCCTTGTTTCATCAACATAATCTGGGATTTATTCATCGGGTGCCATCGTTAGTAGAGAAGAATCTTCATGAGAATACAGACTATAACGCAGTCTGCGAAGGAATGATTTCCATAACACCGCTTTATCTTTCACTTGTCTCTGATCAGTCCCTTGCATCAACTGCGAATCTGTTGAAACACCATTGGTGACAAAAAAAATTTAGTGATTGTTTTTTTTAAGGAACAAAGAAGAACGCTATTGCAATAATTGCATAGACGCTGATGAGTTGCGCGCCCTCAAGCCAGTTGCAGCGTCCATCAGCAGAAAGATAATTGATGATAAGCACAGCGAGAATAAGGGCGAGAATCTCAAAAGGAGTAAATACTAAAGAAAAATTAAACGCAAAGATTTGACTGATGAGTACGAGGATCGGGACGACGAACAATGCAATCTGAATCGCACTGCTCAGACCAATTTCAATGGAGACATCCAGTTTATCCGCTCTTGCAAAATGAACTGCTGTTGTTTTTTCCGCGATGTTGGTGATAATCGCAATGATCACGATTCCGATGAATGTTTGGGTGATCCCAATGGTTTTTGCTGCGTCTTCAATTCCTGTGACTAGAAATTCGGATTCGATCGAAACAATAACAATCGATAATAACAGGATAAAAGCTGCGAGTCTGACACTCATTGTTACTTTCTCATGTGTTGCTTTCATTTCATCGCTTGCATCAAAAAGATCTTTATGCGTTCGTAAGGAAAAAATCAATCCTGCAATATAAATTACAGCAAGAACGACAGCAACAGCAATACTCAACATCTGACTATGGTTTTCACCCTTCATGATGTTTACATTAAATAAAAAATTATACACACTGGGGATGGACAACCCTGCGATAACAATAATCAACATTGTAGAAGAAACTGCGATCGTCTCATTGTTGAACCGTTGGTTTTTATAACGCAGACCTCCAAAAAAGATGCTTAAGCCAACGAGAAGTAACATGTTTCCTATGATACTTCCAATAATTGATGCCTGTACGACCAATGCTAATCCCTTGCTTAATGCAATAATCGCGATGATTAACTCGATAGCATTTCCAAATGTGGCAGAGAAAAGACCACTGACTGTTGGATTTGTTTGTAACGATATTTCTTTTGTCGCGTATCCCATGAAACGCGCAAGTGGGATAATTGATAAAATCGATGTGATAAAGGTCATGGTTTTATTATCGGTGAATAACGCAAAGTAGATACTAATTGGGATAAAGATCAGCATTCCATAGAAGAATTTTCCAATTCGTATGGCACGGATAACACGTTGAATAACTGTGAAAAAATGGACGTTTTTTTCCATTTTCTTTTTGGTGACTATAAAAGGAATCATTCATGGCGTAATGAGAAAATGGGTACTTTAATTATTCGAAACAGGGATGCAATTATTCAGAAAGGATGGATTTGTTCATCTATTTTTGTTTTTTAGGTTTTGACATGATATCATGATTAATTGAACACCATCAACAGAGGATAAAAACACGCTATACAATAGCAAATTAAAGAGTAGTGAACACATATGAAACATTACAAAAAAAATATTTCCTAATTGTTTTTTCTACTACTTCACTATACTATATGTTGGCGAATTATTTTTTCTCCATATAATCCCAATGTTTATACATCTCGATTCTTTCATCTTTATGCGAAGATTTCTCAATGCTTTCTGATGAGAGTATATCAAGCAACATTCCTTCAATATCACGGACAAGAATACCAGATTCGTCCTCATTATAATCCGTGGTATACAACTTTCCCCCTTTGTAGATCACGCCGTCTTCTGCATTATACACCGGTTTTTTCTCCATCATAATCTCAGGGTCATAATCCAAAATATCATCTAATTTTTTTAACTTATATGCATCCTCTGCCATCCCGATCATCGTTCGAAACATCTGGATTTTTTTCCCATCAGATACCCCGGAGATCTGATCCTGTAAATTTGAAATTACCGCAGGGATCTCTTGTGGTTGAATTTCTAAAAGGATTTTTTTCCAGAACCAGTTATACAGTTTATTGCCTCTTGCGTTAACGTGTTCTGGAGGGTTATCAGGATATAATATTATACGACCGTTCAACGTCCGATGCTGTTTTCTCCACAAAGATCGTTTCCGATCCAGCTCCTTTTTACCGTCGGTTTTCGTAATATGTTTCTTGCGAGACATAGAACCCATCTTCCTCTACTAATTATGTAAGATAGTTACGCAGTTAAAAATGTTACTGAACATACGTGATACTGAGAACCACAACTCATATAACAGACAGAATATGAAAACACACAAATACGTGGATACCGACTCTTTAAATACTCTCAATATATTAATAGTTGATTGTTTTTCTTTTCTATCGGAGTGAGTACGTGAACATTGAACCAGATTTCTCTTATGAACTCTTCTCTGTAATACACCTAGTTCTCAAAGAAAACAAACATACGGCACGGCTAATTAGTAAAACACTGAGAAAAAACATTCAGTGGACTACGAGTCAAAAAGCATGTTTCTCCGATACTGTGTACGACATTATCCGATGGTGGCGACTCCTCTGGTACATTCTTAACCAAGAACCATCCTTTCAGAAACAAGATTTACACAAACTACTTTTAGTCTACCAAATCTTGTTTGGAGATCAAATCTCTCAGAATCGATCATTTACAGATGAAAAATATGCTATTATTAAAAAACGGTTCAACAAGGCACAATACAGTCGCGCAGTACGCGAATCTGTTCCTGATTGGCTTGATGCTGTCTGCGAAAAAGAACTAGGCGATCGATGGGAACAGGAACTGCATGCCTTAAACAAAAAACCAGTTGTTGCAATTCGTACAAATACCATTCACATCACAAAACCTGATCTCAAGAACATGCTTGCAAAAAAAGGAATTGAAACACAAAACGTTGACATTGCACCCGAAGCACTAGTCCTTGACAAAAAACAAAACGTGTTTACGCTCACCGAGTTTCAGGAAGGACTCTTCGAAGTCCAAGATCCTGCATCTCAGGCTGTTTCTCGTTTTCTTGACCCAAAACCTGGGATGACCGTAGTTGATGCTTGCGCAGGGGAAGGCGGTAAAACATTGCATATTGCCAATCTCATGAACAACAAAGGAGTAGTCATTGCACTTGATACCGAACCATGGAAACTCACAGAGCTGAAACGCAGGGTAAAACGCGCGGGACTCAACAACGTTGAGACAAGACCAATAACCTCATCCAAAGTATACAAACGACTCAACAATCGTTGCGATCGACTGCTTCTTGATGTTCCCTGCTCAGGTCTTGGTGTATTGCGTAGAAAACCACAGATCCGGTGGAATCTTCAACCTGATTCACTGAAACGATTGCATACATTACAAGCTACACTCTTAGTAAAATATTCCCCTATCCTGAAACTCAAAGGACGCATGGTGTACGCCAGCTGCAGCATTCTTCCCTCAGAAGGAGAACAACAAATAAAGCAGTTTCTCACAAACCAGGCAGAAAAGTATCGACTTCTTGAAGAAAAACGATTTTCGCCGTCAACTGATGGATTCGACGGGTTTTATATGGCATTACTTGAAAGAATATTATAACACTGACAGATGAATGCAAACAGAAAAAACAAGATGTTGTAATGGGATTTTTAAACCTATACTTTATAAACATCACCATCCGAATATTTTAAATCCTTTTCTTTGATACACAGCCCCAAAGAAAAAAGGTGAAAAAATATGACGAAACGAGTATACAACTTTTATGCAGGCCCCGCAACATTACCACTTCCGGTT
>CAIYYQ010000315.1 GCA_903930505.1 Methanobacteriota archaeon | reverse complement strand
CCTCAGTAGCTTACACTTTTTCTTGAATCGCCAATAAAGAACATTATATTGTGAGTCATCTGCTTGTAAAATGAATTCTCTGCAATATTTTATGTTGCAGAGAAATGCCTTTCCATTGAAATACTGGAAATGTACTCATCCTGGAAAAGAGTGTATTCTCATGGTGAGGGTTATACGATCCTGTCCTACAGCGTTTTGATTTACGGTACGATGGTAGATGGGTTGATGTCCCAGGTCTGTAAAATCGGTTGAAGTAATTGGAGGATGAATCGTTTGAATTGTCTGAGACTTTCCCGTTGGAGACATCGGGAGATGGTTCTAAGCCCACTGAGAAACAGACCGACCATGCGTGTTTTCCCTTTTGGAGGTAACCGGACTTCACCGTTGTTTTCCTTCTGTTCCCCTTCAAGCACACACAGAATGTAAGCAAAGGCAATGGATATCAGGAGAGTCTCTATTCTTTTTGGGTCTGTTACTCTGGTTTTTTCCAGTTCAAACGCGTTGCTTTTCCAGTCCTTATGCATATGTTCGATGTTGAATCGTTGCTCATAGGTATCATCGGCAAGAGCAGGGTTATCGGAGGTTGTCGCTACAACCAATGGCTCATCGTAATCTTTGTTCCAGGTCAGCAAGACATTCATCTTGAAGCTGCTGTCTCTGGACAACACTTGATTGTAGAGGATGTGACGAGAGCCTTTCTTCATCCTTTTGATCAACGAAGCCACTTTTATCTCAGGCGTGTCTTCTCCTGTCAGGTACATGTTGGCTTTGATACGGAGCGTCACCGCTACATTGTACAGGTTTTTTAGCCATTCCGCGAGTTTCGGACTGGCAAATTCCCGATCAGCGACCACATGAATGTGAATCTGTTTATCAGAAAGCCAACTCATCTGTTGCAATACGATGATAACAGGAAACAGCACCTGTTTCCATTCCTCCAGGGAACTACATCCTTGTTTTCCGGACACCATCCAATATAAGGGAAGAGCGCGACCTTTGTAGCTCACCGCCACTGAGAGGATGTTGATGTGCTGTCGTCTTTTCTTCCAATCTGTCCGATCGACGATCAGTATAATCTCAGGCAGCTTTTCCAGGAGTGGACGCATGAGATAGATCAATGGTCCTACGGTAAGCGAAGGCGATATTTTTGGGTTGGATAAAAAACGGCGAACTCGTTGAATCGGTGTCATGATCTTGGTATGATTATCGCAGAGATATTCACCTAGTTTTGATAGATGTGCCTTGTTGTTTTCCAGGAGACAAACAATCAAATTCACTAGTGTATTTCTTAATGGTTTTGACAAGTGTAGATTGATTGTTGTGAATAAGTTTAAAATAGTCTCTTCTAGATATGTGTGTGTTTGGTGCATCCCCATTGTTGATCATCCCAGATTGTCAATCGGGGATGCACTAAAAAATGTTAGCTACTGAGTACCATTAATGTTGATTCTTGGTGTGCATGAAATGGGTCATTACTATGCTTCAAGAAAACATCATGTTGACGCCTCACTACCGTATTTTATCCCTCTGCCGCCGCCGTTTATTTTAGGCACCTTTGGCGCAATTATCTCTACGAGAGAACCCATTCCAAACAGAAAAACATTACTCGATATTGGAAGCGCTGGTCCTCTCTGCGGATTCCTTGTAGCAATCCCTATCGTATTTTTAGGATTCTTCTTAATGCAACAACATCCCATCATATCTTCCACCCCAGATAGCCTCACTCTTTCATCTCTTGTTCTGCCATCTCTTTTAATACAAGGGATTCAGAGCTTGTTTACCGTATCCCAAAACGCAACAATTCATCCAACATTGTTCGCAGGATTAGTCGGTATCTTTCTTACCGCAGTGAATTTGCTGCCAATTGGTCAGTTAGACGGTGGTCATGTTGCCCGTGCATTTCTCAAAGAAAAACATAAATATGCGAGTTGGGCGGTAGTCGGTATCCTTCTCATCTTAGGAATGCTATATACAGGATGGCTTATGTTTGCATTCATTGTTCTTTTCTTAATAGGAACGCAACACCAGCCTCCTCTCAACGAAAGCGACATGCTTGATTCGAAACGAAAACTTCTTGGCGTTATCATCTTGATTGTATTCATCGTTTCTTTCGCACCGATTCCATTTTAGTAAATTTCTGCTGAGAAAAAAAATCATCGTAATGATTTAATACTCATAGATGAATTGCCTGGTTGAATTGATTCCTATGAAAACATACCTTACAATACTAGTCAACAGCGAAGGCGCACCGCCATCAGAAATTAAAAACCAACTCCTTAACATGGGGTTTAAAGCAACCAAAGGAAACTATGATTTCGTCTACGAATGGAAAGACAAACACTCTGATGTAAATGAACTCGTCTGGTTCGCTGACAAGGTTCACTCTGCGTTAAAAAACAGTAAAGTCTATTTCACGATTGAAACCGTTTAAGGTTTCTTTTTTTCTAGTTTCTTAAGCGTATCGCTGAGAACACCCATTAACGTATGGTATTCCCAGTATGATGGCATCGATCGTCCAATGAGACGTTTAAACATGATTTTCGTGTTTTTTTTCTTATGTGTTGGATATGATACTTCGTCGAGAATTTGAGAAAAAAACTCAAACATTTTTTCTTTTTCGACAGGGTCAATCTGTTTTTTTACTCTTTTTTTATCGGTTGTGCTGCAGTACAAGGAATATAACAACACGGCAACCGAATGAGAAAGATTCATTGATGGATAACCATCGCTTGTGGGAATCTTCACCATAATGTCACATCGGGCGATCTCCTCATTAAACAACCCAAAATCCTCCCTACCAAAAACAAGACCAATGTTTCCTTTCACCTCAGAAATCTTCTGCACAAAATCCGCAACAAACACAGCCTCTCTCAAATGTCGTTTCTCATTGACATTCTCTACTGATGATGTGGCAACAAGAAAATCAAAACCTTTAACAGCCTCATCAAACGAAGAATATTTTTTTGCAGAATCCAATATTTTCTGTGCGTGCATCGCTCGACTGTAACATTCATCATCGAACGGATGTGGATTCACTAGCACGAGATGCTCAAAATCAAAATTCATCATCACTCGTGCAACAGAACCAACATTTCCCCCGTATTTCGGTTCTACGAGAATAACGGAAAACTGGGTGCTTTTCTTTTTGTCAACCATGAAAACCAAGAAAAACCTTTTTATTTGATGTTAAGTTCTTCTTCTTTTTCCTCAAACATTCGCTGGTATTTTGATGGGAGATGTTTCACGGCGCTCTCGAGTTCCCGGCGTTTCTTTAAAATTTCAGATCGTTTATCGGTTTTAATTTCATCTAAAACAAATTTTCTTTTCTTTAAGAAACTATATACATAATAGAGTCCGATGCCAAGAACAACAAGACCAAAAATAAGGATGTATGCATTCCATTCACCAAACGATATGGCGAACTTAAGAAATGAGTTGTTGAGAATATCACGTGCCCAATACCAAAATACGCCAATGAGTAGGAAAAATAATCCAACAATGATGCATATTCCACTAAAAACAAGCACGTATTCCCTTAAGAGCTTCACGATTTTTTCAAGCATAGTTCACCTCTTTTCTTAGTAGCTTTTTGCAAACCGCATCCATGTCTGTGCAGGTTTCCCGCAGACCGGACATGTTGCCTTGCAATCATCTTT
>CAIYYQ010000314.1 GCA_903930505.1 Methanobacteriota archaeon | reverse complement strand
ATGTTCTGAACCGTTTATTCTTGAAGACGCAGGGTTATTTATCGATGCACTCAAGGGTTTTCCTGGTGTGTATTCAAAGTATGTTTTCTATACGATAGGGTTGGATGGGGTTCTTCGTTTGTTAGATGACAAGGAGAAATCACAGAGAACCGCAGTGTTTCGATCGGTTTTTGCATTAAAAGAACCAAAGAAACCGGCCATATTTTTTATCGGTGAATGTCGTGGTCATATTGCACCTGCAACTGCAGGAAATGGTGGTTTTGGGTACGACCCTATTTTTATCCCTGAAAGAAAAACACAGACGTTTGCTGAGATGACGATTGAAGAAAAAAATCGGTTCTCTCATCGTGGAAAAGCAATAGAACAATTAATCACATATTTAGAAAAAAAATAAAAAAAAAATAAAAAAGAAGATGAAATTATTTTTACTTCTTTTTCAGATATGGTAAGCCAGTTCTCTTGTTAACACCAACGATGTACCCATTTGGTAAATCACATGGTGTACCGCTCTTTGGGTCTCTCTTGCTAAAAAAGTAGATAGTCTGGTTTCTTCCGCCTTTTAACTTTACACTTCGTGTGTATAAAGTCCATCCTTCATGTTTATACGCCATAATGCTTCCTCCAAAGATTGTTATCATCTCCTTAGATTTAAACTTTCTCCTAATGCATACCTGGATGTCGTTAAATAACAAGATAAGGTTTATAAGGACAAATATATATTCGACTATGGGTTAAAATTTAGGAGATGAGTGTTTCATGAAGATAGCAAGTAAGATTTTTGGTGAGAAAAAAACTGAACAAACCGCAGGATATGTTGATCTAGAAAAATATGTAGATGCAAAGAAAGGAGAGACGCCATCTGGAGCGAAAATGTATGTCCGGATTGGTGAGATCAATCGATATGAAGATCTTAAAGAGTTCACTGATTACGTGTACGGCGGAAACGTCCTTATCCTTGATTTTTCACCTGTTGCAGAAGAGGAATTGCTTTTGAAAAGAATCACTAATGATCTGAAAAAGATGATTGGTGAAATTGATGGTGATATCGCTGGAATAGGAAATAACCTGATGATCCTGTCACCGAACGGTATCAAAATCGATCGGCGAAAATTACGAGGAAAATTCGCGTAATCATCTAAAAATCTTTTTTTCTTTTATTGTTCTTTTGATTTAATTTTTATTTCTTTTGGTGTTTTTGTTAATAACACAACAAGAGAATCTGCTTTCTCCATCGCAAATTCATATCCCAGGTTTTCTGCGAGTTTTTCTCCAAAGTGTTTTATCATTGGGTATTTTGGCATATTGGCAAGAGTCATTCTCATGCGCGATGAACCAACGAACACGTATCCTTTCGGTTCGATAAATTGCGGGGATGCTTTCTCATCGAGTTTCGCGTATTTTTCAATGTCACTATCGTCCATGTTCCATCCATTCACAAGTGTATGGCGAATTACAGTTCGTGTTGAAAGAGAAGGCAATAACTCAAGAGTTTGATTGAGTTTTTCCCATCCATTAGGAATTAGTGGCGCACAGATTTTTTTGTAGGTTTCTTTATCTGGGGCAACAACTGATACATACAGTTGGGTTGGTAAGGGATCTAAATTTGCTAACGCCGCTGGTTGTGTGCCGTTTGTAACTAGAAAAGTGGTCATTCCTTTTCGATGGCATGCAGCAAAGAATTCTCCTAGTTTTGGATATAGTGTTGGTTCTCCGGATAGTGAACATGCAACCATGGTTGGTGTGTTTGCTTGTTCCCATTTTTTTTGGTCGCAGCGAGGATCTCCTTTGAAACCGGTAATAAGTTTTTTTTGTGCGTTAATTGAGTGTTCAAGAATGAATTTGGGATCGTCGGTTTCTTTTAAGGTGTGTTCTGTGAAATTTTGAAACCTCCAACAAAACAGGCAAAGTTGGGTACATTGATTGATCGTTGGAGTCATCTGTAGACATCGATGTGATTCAATCCCGTAGAAACTTTGTTTATAACATTGTCTGTTGAAAAGGAGACTTTGACGCATCCAATGACAGATTTTTACCCCGGAATGTTCTCCAACAAGTGCATATTGTTGTTTTTGTAAGATTTTTTTTAATTCAGAATTCATGATCCTCGGTACAAACGATAATATCTTGTTTTATATGGATTGCGTTCATTATATTTGAACCAAGATGTTCCTTTAAAAAACATAAGTCTAGGACTGGAATTTCAATTCCAGAAAGTGCAGGTTTACCCCTATTTTTTCTATTTCATTAAGATAATCATCACCAAGTTGATGTTTAAAATCTTCAATGAATGCACCCGTTTTATCCCCAAGATTTTTCCCAGAAAACTTGATTACTTCTCTGATTGCTTGACCTAGTTTATAGGATTCGACATCGTTTATTTCAGACATTACTTGTATAATATCATTTTCAAGGTTGTTTTCTGAAGTATTTACAGATATTAACTGTAACACCTCATGTTTTTGTTCAAGTTCATGCAGAGCACTGCAAAGTGTTGTTACCGCAAAATCTTTCGATTTTCTATTTGTAATAATCGCAAGAAGTGTTTCGAATGTCTTTTTCACGATATGGGAATGTTCCCTTCGTAAGAGAACAACTTGGATATGACTGAGGTTAATCCCTATTTTATTAAGTGTTTCTAGTAGTGGTTCTCCAAGCTCAGTTTTGAATTGATCAATAAAGGTTTGATTACTTTCCCATTCAGCTGCTTTCCCCACTTCTTCTATAAGATTTTGCATCGCTTGCCCAAGGGTTAACATATGAACGCTATTGATATCTGGAAGCGCACAAATAACAAAAAAACCTTGTGAATCAGGTTGATCATGTATTTCTATAAAGGATAAGAAATCATAGAGTTTGATAAGTTTTTTTATTGCAGCGGAAACGATCTGCATCGTCTTAATCTCAGGGTATTTTTTATTTACTACATAGATTAACGATTTCAATATTTGTTCAGTTATTTCAGAGTTTTGTATCTTTAATTCGTGCTGCCGTTCTGCAAGGTACTCAAATTGCATGAAATTGAGGTTTATTTGTCCTTCATCAAATACAATTTCATCGATGTCACTGATTGCTTCTTTCACTTCTTTTATGAAGAAGAAATCCGCGTTTTTTTCAAGATGTTTTACCGTGATCTTTAAACATTCACTAATCGCTTTATATACATCTTTTGATTCAATAGAATCTATGTCGGGCAAAATGTGAATAGCATTCGCTCCTTCGGAATATAATGTATTTTCGATGGTAACAAAACGAAGAAATGGATATCGTGGTCGAAGTTCCTGAAGTGTGTTATCCATAATTACCATTGCAAAACCCTCGGAGGTTCTTCTGCCTATTTTACTCACAAGTGTTTGCAGAATGTGCAAGAGAACCTCAGAGTTTTTTAATGTAGGCATAGTTTTATCGACTCAAAATTCGATCGACTCGTTGTTTGAGATCTATAATACTAAATGGTTTTTCTATGTAGTCATCTGCGGTTGTTGTTCCGAATCCTTTGCTGAAGGGATCTGCTTTGATAGTGACAAAAATCACTGGGATGGTTCGCCATTCTGGTTTTTCTTTTAAGCGTGCAAAAACATCCCATCCGCTGATCTCTGGCATCATGATATCTAAAAGAATGAGGTCAGGGATTTGGCCTTTTTTTAGGATTTCCATGCATTCTTTTCCCCCGGCAGCAGCTTGTATTTCGTAGGATTGAACATCTTGTGAAAGTTGTTCTAATCCATCTTTTATCATATGGATAATATCGGGGTTGTCATCAACAACAAGTATCTTTTTTTTCATTTTGTATTCATCTCTCCTTTTTTCATTTATATGATATGATTTTATTTTTTTATTGATTTTGATGCCAGTAATTATTTTCTAAGGATGTAAGAAAACATCGAATATGTTCCTTTGAGGTTCTCGTTTTTTTTGGAGTTAATTTTCGTCATTTTTGTTTTCTGAGGGTGTATCGGTTTCCAAGTGT
>CAIYYQ010000313.1 GCA_903930505.1 Methanobacteriota archaeon | reverse complement strand
CGCGTTTGAATTTCTCAAAAATATCATCTGCCTCTTTCTGCACACTTGAGGCATCAGCTTGCTTTTTCTCCTTGTATTTCTTTTTCTCAACACTTGAAATCTGCCGTTCCAACTCATGGATATTGTTTACATGATCAATGAATTCTTTGTGAATCTTATCTGCTTCCATCTTTGTTAATACAATGGTTTCCTGCAATTCATTTGCTTTTTTACTGAGAGTCTCAAGCATTTTAACAAGCTCAATCATGCTTTCATGTTCTTCTTGTGCACGTTTTGCTAGTTTTGCCATCGCCTCATGGTGTTTCTCAATTTTTTTGCTTAAGTTTTTTTCCTGTTCAAGTGATTCTTTGAGTTTTGGATCTTTTTTCAAAGAATCTTCTTGTTCTTTAATTTTCATATGCAAAGCTGCAATCGTTTCAATGAGTTTTCGCTCTTTCTGAGGAGACAAAATCTGCGTCATCTGTTCGTTTTCAAGGTTCCTCATCTCTTGTTTTAAAAGAGGGAGATTCACCCCGGTTTTCATGGTGTTGTCTTTTTCCAAAGACCTAATTGTTTTTTTTGCTTCAATGTGTTCTTTTATAATCGTGTTTCGCTCTTCTTTGGCGTGTTTCACCCGTTCGTTGAAATCATCCCTGGCTTTTTTATGAGTACCGACTTTATTTCTGATTTCTCGAATGCGTGAATTATAGGAATCTCGCTCATCAGCGAGCTTTTTTGATTTTTCGTGAAGATCATCTCGAGTTTTCTTTAGTTCATATGCTCGTTCTTGTAACGCATCTTTCTCTTTGGTCAGTTGTTCTATTGGAACTGTTGGTTCTTCCACAGGTGTGTCTTCTGATTCGCCCATTTGCAGCCTCTTCTTTATTTTCTCCGTTTCTAAGGGGTAAAAGACAATGTATTTATTAAGTATTTCGTATGATAATACGTAGTCAGTACATCTGGTAAGCCTTTATAAACAAAGGGGATCATGGCGTGTCTTGTTTTTCTTTCTTTTGCCCAAAAGTGAGGATTCCATCAAGAATCACCGCAAGAATACCTGTGATAAACACCATATCAAACACATGGGCACCACCAATAATCGCATCTTTTGAGGTTGGTATTTCCATCTGCAGTAATGTAACGAGATGAAGCACATCGGCACCAATCAGCACTCCAACTGCTCCAGAAATATATGCAAAAGGAGCAGCCTTCTTTTTTTGTTTCCAGAGTAAAAACAAAGAAATAATACTTGCTGCAACTGCGGGAAACAGCCAGAATGGAAATGATGAAACAATACCTTTGTCCGGATCTGGGTGGGTGACAAAAAAAGTTATGCCGGCAACAACAAGAATCCCTATCGAAACTTTGAGGAGAGAAATTTTGTTTTTAATAAGAAGATATACGCTGAGGATGAGAGGAATTACGGCCCCTCCTATGTTTATTCCTACATCCCATTTTCCTGAAGTGAAAAGCGGTATGTTAGAAAAAGTAATGCCTCCAAGCCCATCCATGATTTTTGACCCAAGAAGATATGAAATAAATACAATAATGATTGCTTCAAGTGATGAAAAACCCATGTCGTGAAATGCTTTTGTAATAATCAGATACCCTATGTACAATGCAAGAAGCGGAAGGAGAATATAAAGGAGATATAACCCGATTTGAGCAATCAACGTTTCTGCAGGCATATACGCATCGTTGGATGACTCTTTTGTTAATAAACTTAGTGACTATCAGATGATCTTTGAAAATTTTCCTTGTATTGTTTGGTTTTTTCCAACATAAAGAGGACATTATCATGCAACCAAATAATCTTGTAAAAAAATCATATCTGTCCTCATAGCATTTGACGGTCGAATACAAACAACTACACTATGATTATGTCACTAATAGTTTTTAGCTAATTGGTGATTAAGGATTTTATATAGTTTTTATTTTACATAGATTAACATGTGCTATCTAAGGTTTTATTAAGAGTTAGTTGTTTTGAGTTCGAGGAGAAGATGGAAAAAAAGAAATTTGGAACAATATTACAAATTGTTGGTATTGTTGTTATCGTTGGTTCTATATTCTCGCCATATGTTTTAACTTTTTTGTATTACGAAAACGAATTTCTTAGAAATATTGAGGCATTTCAAATAATAAAGACTTGGTGGATTTGGGTTTTTACAATAATTTTTATAATCTTGGGAGTAATCATTGTGCTAATCGGTGGGAAATTAATTCATAAATCAAGAAAACAGATTATTAAATCATCATCTTATAACACTGAGATGGTTGAGGGAATGCATGTTTCCAGGATGTCTGAAGAAAAAATTTTAGACACATCTCCAATTGCGATACCAAAATTTTTATTGTTTTTCGCTGATACTTACATTCTCTGTTTTACAAATAAAAGATTAATTTTATATTTTTTTGATTCTTTGAGCTGGCAGTTCCAAGCTGGGGTTTTATCTGGTTATTTTGAAGATAAAATGATAAATAAACAAGAAGAACTAAAACAATATAGCGGCAATTTAGAAGAATTAATTTCCTCTCATGAAAAAAATTTTGCAATAAATTATGAAAATATTGAAAAAGTTAGTTTTTTAAGTATTTTTTTCATAAGACTCAAAATGGTTCAAAACTATGAATCTCGAACAATAACCTTTGATTTTATTGTCAATAATAGAAAACGTGTAAAATCTTTATTTGGGAAATATTTACCCTCAATATTCCCACCTAAATAGAGTAAAGACTTGTTTGAGTTTTATAAATTTATAGTTGTTATTGAAAATATAATTTAATGGAGATCAGTTTTTAATAATATCGGAAAAAATTTGTATAAAAACTTGTGTTTTATTCGTCTGTCGTTCGGTTTTTTCCGAACATTTTCCCGGGATATATAAACAATGATGTCGATGCCATTTTTCAACGGTGAAATTCCCATGAAAAATGGTTTGACGAGGTTTGTTGCTTTGCTTGTCATCGTTTCGATGATTATTCTTCTTTCAAAAATACTCGCATAATTAATACCTTTTTTGAAGATATTTCTTCTTTTTCTATCTAGTATTCAGGAGAGAAATTTTTTTTCATTTTG
>CAIYYQ010000312.1 GCA_903930505.1 Methanobacteriota archaeon | reverse complement strand
CACTATATTTACCTTTTCCTTCAACTTTCCAGATTGTCACTTTCGTTGTGGGTGAAAACCAAATCATTATTTACTCTCCATTTCAATTTTTTCCATCTCAGAATATAGCTCACTAACAATCTCAGCATCGGCAAGAGCATTAACTGCCTTTGGAGTAAGTTCAAGGTCGTGTTCTTTGAACAATGTCACAATTTTTTCGTTCTTACTTCCACCAAGTTTTTTTACCAACTCAATAATTTTTTCTTTATCAGTCTTAATATCTATCCCGGTAGTTTTTTCTGCCAAAATAACACTTGGGGTATCAGCGCCAGATTCTAACCATTTTTCAAAATCTCGCCCAATTTGCGGAGTAATTAAGAAATACTTTTGGTCAATAATACCCCCAGTACGATCTTTGGAACCAAACGCCTGATGTTCAGAATCAATGTCAATGAACGCCGTGAACTCATATTGCATTCCCTCCTTTTGAACAGGTGCTAAACCAACCTTGCGGATAATAGTTTTTCCGGTATCTGTGTCCTTTTCTTGAACATAATCCATTTTAGAACGCATCGTAGCAATAATATGAACATCAGTTTGCAACATCGTATCTATAAAACGGTTATGCTGTGGATTAACATCCCTCCAAGCAGTCCAGGAATTTCCTGTTCGCTTGGCAATGTTTCCTTGTTGTTCCAATTCTCCGCCGATTCCCGACCAAAGATGACTTGTACTATCAATAATTACAACCTCAATCCCATTTTCAGCGCACAGACGAATCGCATCACTATATTTATCTGGTTCAAACGGAGGAGTTAACGTAACAGCGTTATAAGCGCCAATAACTAATCTCGATTCGCTTACTTCTGTTCCGACATATAATTCCCCGGAACCATTTTCAGAATCGATAATAGCGATTTTTGTCCACAATTCTCCATCCGGAAGTTTGGGATATTTCTCCTTCATGATGCCATACGCAATTAATAATGCCCCCATTGTCTTACCACCACCAGCCGGTGCAGCCATTCCCAATTTAAGTTTAGCACGCTTACGTTGAGCAACCTTCAATTCAAGCATTTATATTCTCCTTGTTTAACAATATATTTATAGTTGATTTTACATTTTGTTCAAAATTGTTATCAATCAAAATAACTTTATCGTATTTCAATTCGTTTTCAGTAACCTCCAATTGATTTTTGGCAATAAACAATTTAAAGATTCCAAATTCTTCTTCCAAATCTTTTTCTAATTCATCTGATCCTCGCATTACTAAAATTTGGTATCTTACATCATTCTGAAAATTTGTTACTGCTTTTGTAATATATTTCTTTTTAAAATCAAAAGCAAGATTTGCTATTTTGAACAATTCGTTATAAAACAGATAATATTTTTCGTCTTTCTTTCCATCCCAGCCAAGATGTTCAATAATCTGTTGGAGTTCTTCCCCGCAGTCTGCTCCCACCATATGATATTTTAATTTATTTTCTACAACCTCTTGAAACAATGTTTTTGCCATTGTTGATCCAGAGATCGCCACTATGCATTTATTCATATTTAATTACCTATTCAATTATTTTTCCTTTCTCCATATTGATAAAATTTTAGTTTCATACATATCCCAACAAGAACAGTATATCATATTATTCTATTTTTGTCAAGTCATCTTCCTCTTTCCCCGTGCTTATGAAAAGCGTCTATTATCAAATCATCAATTGAATAATAAATTGGTTTGTATAATTTTTTCATATATTCAACTTCTCCATCCGCTCCAGACGATTCTCCTGGCAACCGAAGAACACAATCCATAAATGGTAGCCATTCTAAATCCATTTTTGTCCAATATTCATAAGAGTGCGGGGACATAAAAT
>CAIYYQ010000311.1 GCA_903930505.1 Methanobacteriota archaeon | reverse complement strand
TTCAATACGATGAAACTCATCGACCCGCTCTATCCCATGACGGCCACCAGATTCATACCGGCAGCTGACCGCGGTTTTATCATACACAAGCACAGGAAGTGATTTCTCAGCAATTGTTTTCCCTTTAAAAGACCAGTAAATCATCGGACATTGCGCATAACAGATACCAGCGCTAGGAGGACTAAGATTTTTTGTGAGTTCTTCAATATTTACTTCTTTGGTTATTTTTGTGAGATCGACAAAATGTTCCCAATCCTTTGGATCCCTTGTTTTCGGTTCCACCACATAGTAGAACTCCCCGGGCATTCCCTCCATATGACCTGTTTTCAGCCAGATGTCAAACGGTTTAATGTGTGATTCTATGACTTCCTGAAACCCTAACGGTTTTAACACCTCTTCAATTGCGATTTTTTCCATGGTTTTAAGGATTGCTGCAGCCTGCGGACGATAAAACCATTTCCCTTTTGTCGGCCCTTGTTTCAACCAATCCAATTTTACCATTTCTTCAGTGGGATCCTTAGACCACACTGGTTTTATCTCGCTGGACTCCCAGATTAATTTCCAAAACTCTGTTTTTCCCTCGTAATACTGGTTCTCCACCTTTTCTTTTAATCGGTTGATCATCCGATCAATATAGTTTTTCTGCAGGAACTCATCGCTTACCTCACATAGAGACATTGTCACCTGTTTCCCATGGGTTTTTACCTCAGCAAACGGAATAGATATGGGGTGAAGAGGTTCTTTCTCAAGATCAAACACGATACTATAGTGATCAACGGTGACGCCACGAACACCGATATGATGCTTCAAACCTATTTCTTTAACAAAAAAGTTTTTAATCTGCAATAACGCGTTATGTGGACGAAACACTCCTTCTGAGCAAATCGAAAGGCTGAGTTTGTTTCCCTCAATCGCTGCTCGCTCAATTATTGCTTTATGAGCCTCATCTTTCTTCAAGACGGTTTCATTGAGCGTCGACACACAACGTTCAATTTCTTTTTTTATAGCGGTGATATCGCCACTGAATGTAAACGATGCCTGTAAATCAAACTTCATCACCGAGGTATCCTCTTTACGCTACTTAACTTTTATCAACAACATCCTCAGCAATCGACACACATGCAAGGTAATCATCAAGAGTATGGATCAACGCGGAGAGCGAAGCATTCTCCATCGATGCCTTCAATGTTTTTCCCGAAACTTCTGACTTAACAAAATCAAAGTTATCTACTTTTGTTGAACGAAACACGGTCTTTGCTTTTTTTGCATTCTCGTACTCGATACTAAGTTCACAATGGATCTTCATGCATTCACCTTCAACTGATGGCTAAGCAGAGCATCTACTTTTTCTAAAAACTCTTTTTCATGATTAATCCCAATAGTGGCACCTGCAGCGATCTTATGACCACCGCCATGACCCGAAAGTTCCTCCCCGATTGTTTTCATGGCTGACCCCAGATCAAGCCCCTTTTTCACAAGCATCTGATTCCCCCGACAGGAGACATGAATCTCATCATCTTTACGTGCAAGAGAAAACAAAGCTTTCTTCTCATCAAAAATATAGTTGACTGCAACACCACCAATAACCCCGCCCAACGAAGAATCATCACTGTAAAAATACCGGAAAGAATTCATCTCATGGATCCCATCGTTTTCCAATGCAAGCAACGAAGAAAGAATTTTTTGTTTGTAGTCTTTCTCAACTGTTTTTGCCTCATGAAACGTTTTAGTATCGCCAAGACAAAGAGACAACCCAAGACTACGAGCACCGTTCTTCCCGCAGGCATCAAGAAGATCAGCAAACTGCTCCAGTTCACCAAATTTTTCTGAACTGTACCGTTCACAGATAGCGATGTCGATGATATTTTTCTGGCAACCGTTTTTAACCAAGAGATACAGAAGATACGAATGCAACGTTTTTCTCTGTTTTTCGTCAAGATCTTCTATCTTTATTAAAGAGTCAATGTTCAGTTTTTTTAATGTGTTTTTTACTTCTTCATCTTTTCCAGATAATCCTTTATAGTACGGGTCGATTGAAAACGATAACGATTCAGCAAGTGTGCCACCTGAGAGTTTTACGCCAATTGTTTTTTTCACGATGCCTTTGTTCACCGCTGATTCAACGATTTCTCTGTTGTATCCGCGGATGCCGCCGATATACTGTTTATCCCCCATCATACCTGCTATTGCAAGCGGTGCTAACATCTCATTTCTTGGGTCAAGAGCAATCGCAAAAGCATAACTTAAACTTGCGCCGCACGCCTCATAGTTTCCATCAATACCGCAGAGGTTTGCATTAATCTGAATAACTTTTTTTTGAGTCTCAGTTCTAATATGTTGATGATGGTCAAGAATAATTACGGGGCAGTTCAACTGTTCGATATCGTCAATCTGTCCGCTCCCCATATCAGAAAAAACAATAAGATCGTTGTTTTCGTTTTTCAGTCGATCAAACCCTTTGGTAAACGGGTTTCTCATGAGAGTCACATGAAAATCATATCCTTTCGCATATACTGCAGAGCAGATAATCCCAGCTGATGTGATACCATCAGCATCATAATGGGAAACCACACGCATCCTCGTTGACTTTGGAAAAGAAAGCACAAGGTCTGCCGCATGTTTGCATAAGGATGCAAGATTATCATTCATAGGACTGAACCAGACAAACACATAAGAGTATTAAAAGATAGATGAACGAGTCACTTTTACTCGAACATCAGTTTTGCTTGTGCGGGGCTGTATTTCCAACCCTTCGGCAACCGTTTTGTTTCATTGTAGTATTTTGTCAGCCGCCAGATTTTCGCTTCAGTAAGACTAAGGTTTTTCTTGTTGTGTAAATCTTTTTTGTTTCATTCAAGATGCTTCTGCAACCGAAGAGCAGTACGAATAAGGTTTCGAAGATCCTCAGGAACATCAGAACGTATCTTGTTTTTCTCAAGAAGCTGGGTGATTTGTTTCCCCGTTGCAATCTTCACATCAGGAACGGCGTATTGATCTCGAAGGATAAAACCAATTTCACTTGATGTTTTCTCGTTTTTCGCAAGTTCAATGATCCGTGATTCAATTTCTCGAGGGTTCAGGGAACTCCACTCTGGATGTTTCTTTCGTAATGGACGATGGGAACCGGATGCTCCTTTTCGTTTTGAGTATATTCGCGCCATATCTTGCACTCCAAGACATTCTGATAAGGTAAGTGTCCAGAATAAGGTAGTACTATATAAAATTAAAGGTTAACAAAGGAAGGGAGAAAATAAGGAGAAAAACGGGTTTATTTAATGCTTTTAAACTTGTTTTTCAGCTTCTTCATCACATTTGGTAAGGTGGTGTACTCCGTATTCTCCATCGGGAGACGATGTGGTTCAAAGGGGCCGTGTCTGCGCAGGTAATCAGTAATATGCTGCACCTCGATATGAGTCGGATCAAACGCTGGGTCGTCAAAGAGATCCACAGGTTCAGTCATTTTCCCGTTTTTCATCCGGAAATCTAAGGCGATTACTCGTGGTGGACCGTCAAACCTGGTACATCATGCATTCTGTACTGATACTGGCATCATGGGGCCGTTGTGTGATCTTCGCATTCACCCGGAAACCAAGATGACCAAAGGTAAAGCCTTCTAAGACTTCTCCGAGTGCGGGAAGACCGGGTTGTGCACGGACGACACCAGCTGGGTCGTCTTTGCCAACGTATTCCCCTGCGATCTGGTAGAGTTTCTCTGTTGAGATCACTGCTGCTGGTTCATTTGCTTGGGGGTTTGGAGGTGTTTTTCGGGAATACGCATTTAATGACAAACCTAGATTTCGCACCGATTAATGCAAGAAGATCATACATTTCTTCAGGGGCTTTTAATAGTACGGAGGCATGTTCTTGGATATCCCAGACTTCGAATACGAACCCGTCGTGAATCGAAGGGTCAATGATGAGCCCTGCGGTGTTTAAAGGGGTCTGCGAAAATCTTGAAAACTGGGAAGTTGAATGCACCTGTCGGTTTTATCCATCATGAAGACGACAATAGGTTCTGCTTTGCGTTCAGTAAACTTCATTTCTGCAACTCCTGGTCCCTTCCCTTTGATGTTTCCTGCGAATGCGTCGCAGAGAAGGTCTTGTCCTGCGCCGTATAATCCAAGTTTTTTTGCTTGTTATGTCGCTTCGCAGAAGGTGTCCCAAGGGCGAGGCTGTGGGTTTCTTTGCTGTCGACTCCGTTCGTATGGGTCATGATCAGTTCAAAGTCATCTCCGCAGGCGGTGACGTGGAAATCAATCAGCAGTTTGTTTCGTTTTGCTTCTTGGAGTTTCTTGTTTGCAATTGCTTTCAGATCAGGGTGGACCGCCGCATGTCCTGGCCATCCACCGACATCAGTTTTTATGATGCTAAAGGTAGTTCTCATACTTGTTTTGCCGCCATCTGAGGGACTAGGAAGAACGTTTATAAAGAATTTAGCGTGGTATTAAATAAAATATGTGGTTTTTCTTCGTTTATACAAATAAAAAGAAAAAAAAGAGAAGGGAGAAGGATCTCTAAATAAAGATCCCTGCACCTGGTTTCAGTTTGGGTTCTATGTGAGTATCGACTGGTTGCCGAACAGACGAACCATCGGATAGCACTTCGACAGGATGACAAAGCCTTTCGCAGACCGAGAAACCGTCTTTGGATTCGCATCATTTGTCGAAGCGGTCACCGTGATATCCACCATGCCAAATCCGAAGAACGACCCGCTTCCAACACTTGTGGTGTCCTCGCTGTGGTTTACTCGTTTCAGCTTCTCAATCGTCCCTGTTGATACGACATTGATCTTTCCTTGCATTCCGCCTTTCACGGTAAGCGTCCATTCGATGTTTTCTGCGGCGTATACACCCGTGTTTTTGATCTCTGCGGTAACCCGGGATCCATAGCCGATCTTTTCGATTGCTATCGTGGTCTTCGGCACGAAAACAGGTACCGTGAGCAGAATATCATCGAGACTGAACATATTTCCGCCTGATCCACTGTCGTCATCTACGTACTGCCAGGCGAGGTGGATGGACGATCCGAGATACGGGGTGAGATCAATGACCATATTACGCCAAACATATTGAGTCCAATCAGTATGACTTGCCATGTTCCAGATGACCTCAGAATCCTGAAAACCATCTCCTGCTTTGTCAAGATAGAGTTTTACGGTAGAATGCTCTGAATACAGGCCTTTGCACCAGAAGGAGAGCATTGCACTCTCTAATCCCGGCGTCGTAAGATCTATACTAGGGGATACCAGCCATTCATTATGGTCTGATGCATCTACATGTACAAAAGCAGCAGAAAGTCCAGTATGCACAAAATCTGGATCAAATGGTGTTATCCAGGTTGAAGATGAGTATTGCTGGATATGCCATCCTGCTGGCGGAAAAAGAGCGCTTTCAAACCCTTCGTTCAATAATGCGGTATCAAGTGTTTTTGTTTCAGTTCTTGCGGCAAATCCAGGAAGCGATGAGACCATCAGCGTCAGGGTAATAAGTAATGTAGTGGTTGCCTTCATCAGTTTTATCTTCATGTTTTTACTCTTCATGATTTACACCTCCTGTATGTTGGTGACATAGAACAGCAGGCTAAAGGCCTGGTATGTCGCGGTTGCAACTGGTTCACCAGCGCATTTTGCAGTCACTGTGATCTTCACTCGGCCAAGTGCTAGGAACGTAGGAGCTGAGACTGGTACTGTAGTCCCTGATGGGATGTACACGGTGCCATTGTAGTACTTATGGACATGTGCTCCGCTCAGTTGACCACCTGCGATCTCAATGGTGTAGTCTACGTATTTTGATGGTGCAAGCATATTTCGGATACTTGCAGTGACGCCAAATCCTCCAGTAAGACCTGTGATATCGAACAGGGGTCCACTGGATCCAATTGTGATGTTCCATGGTTGTGACCATGCGCTTTCATCACTGGTGGTGTTATCTTTGGCTTTGACGCGAACCTGGAAGTCGCCTTTTTTGTCCCAGGCATGGGATGCCTCAACCGGGAAATCCCATCCTGATGGATGCGGTCCGATCCAGCTGGTGGTGAGATCATCACTCCAGTTGAACAGGTAGAGGACGTCATGGCCGGAGGGTGCTTTTACTGCAGGTATGCTGAATTCACAGAGTTCATGGATATCTGCTTGTGTTGGCCCATCAGGCATCTGAGGTGTCTCTACATTCACGATAGTGATGTTCAACGGCAGTGAGAATGCGCTTTTCTCGCTTGTCGTCGCATCCTTGGCTTGTACCTTCACCTGGTACACACCAACTGCTGTCCATTGATGAGATGCTTTCACAGGACCTGCCCCTGAGGCAAATGGTCCAACCCAGGTATTCGTGCTGTCACCCCAGGAGAAATTATAGTTGACTTGATTGTTGCTTTGAGCAAAGACCGGGCTTACCGTAAACTCAAATGTTACATGATGACTACCTTCCGATGGTCCACCTGGTCTCCCCGGGACACCGGGGGCAGTAGCGCTCACCGTTCCTACAAGTCCAAGAAGTATCGTTGAAGTCAGCAGCATGAAACAAATACCAATATTAAGTGTGCGTGTCTTCAT
>CAIYYQ010000310.1 GCA_903930505.1 Methanobacteriota archaeon | reverse complement strand
GCGATCCTCATATGAGTTTTGATAGGTGTTAACATATATAGAGATTCTCACAACTACATAGCAGGATTCAGATGACAACATTACTTGATTTTGGGGGCGAAATCTTTTTTTATACAAACTATTAAATACCTACGCAGAAGATATCAATATCACATATGAAAATCCTCCTCGTATTTCCCAGAATTGAACATGGTGCAACCACCCACAGCGATAAAGGATCCTGGAGTTCTATTCTCTTTGGCTATCCAATTATTACACTACCTCATCTTGCTGCGATTACCCCAAAAAAATATTCTATAAAAATAGTCAACGAAAACTATGAGGATATCGATTTCAACGACGATGCAGATGTTGTTGGGATCACAAGTTATACGATGACTGCGCCACGGGTGTATGAGATTGCGGATGAGTTCCGCAGACGAGGAAAAAAAGTTGTTCTTGGCGGATATCATCCGACTGCGATGCCTGATGAGGCAAAACAACATGCTGACAGCATCTTACTTGGTGAGGCAGAGGCAACATGGCCTGAGCTACTTGCTGATGCAGAAAAAGGCGTTTTGAAACCATTTTATGGTCCAAACCCTGATTTTGATATGGCTGCAATTCCCCCTATACGAAGAGATTTAATTATTCATAACCCGATCATGGGTGCCGTACAATCAACCAGGGGCTGTCCGAATCAATGTGAGTTCTGCGCGATCGCAAGTTTCTGCAAACACGGGGTGAAACAACGCCCTATAAAAAATGTGGTTGACGAAATCAAACAAATGCCGAATCGCATGTTTGTTATCCACGATCCAAGTCTTACCGTTAACCCGCCATATGCTCGGGAACTTTTTAAGGAGTTGATTCGTCAGAAAATCCATAAAGGCTGGGTTGCCAATGGAAACGCTAATGTTCTTGGGAAAATAGATGATGAGTTTCTAGATCTTGCACGAAAATCCGGATGTGTCGAATGGTTCGTCGGCTTTGAATCAGTAAGTCAGGCATCCCTTGATGGAATAAAAAAAACCGTAAACAAGGTTGAAGATTTCGAAAAAATGATTAAACGCATCCATAAACATGGGATGACGGTCCAAGGCGGTATCATTTTTGGATTTGATCAGGATACTTCTGATGTTTTTGATCACACTCTTGAGAAAATGTATGAATGGGAGCTTGATGCAGTGGAAATCAACGTTCTTACCCCGTATCCTGGGACGCCGTTGTTTGATCGTTTGGAAAAAGAAGGAAGGATTCTCACACGGGACTGGTCTAAATATAACCAAATAGATGTCGTCTTCAAACCAAAACAAATGACTGAGAAAGAACTCTTCGAAGGTGCACGTAAAGTTGCAAAAGCATATTACACGATGCCAAACGTGATCACCCGGGCAACAAAAGTGTTTCTGAGAACACGAAAACTTGTTGGTTTACTTCCAGCAGGAACCAACTATACCTTCAGACGGTATTATAAAAAAGATTTTAGTTTCTAAACAAACATTTGGTTCGCGTATACTCGGTCAGGTTCATAGATTGCCTTAATGTAGCAGTCGGGTGGTGTGATATTGAGCCTGAAATTGTGGTAGAAAATATGAATAAACTGGTGTCTGTAATGGAAGAAATTGATGCTAAGTTTCCTGGAGCTATACGAAAACAGGCGTTTTGGATAACAGATAAGGTGTATAAGGATCGTTGGCTACCGGAATTATAAAATTATGCTGTTTCTGTTTATATTATATCTTGGGTTGCCCAATAATCTAATATATCCAAGAGATTCTTATTCTTACAGGCACTTATGACAAACATTGATCTTAAGGATAGAAAAATTCTTTATGAATTAG
>CAIYYQ010000309.1 GCA_903930505.1 Methanobacteriota archaeon | reverse complement strand
CTCTTCGCAGAAAACACAATGAAACGTATAGAACACGTCGAAGAAATATTCTCTCTTTTAAAAAAGGATCTTACGAAATACCGACAGCCTATTGTCTCACGATCAAAAAAAGAATACGTTGACACACCATTCACCACATTGATTTCGTGTTTGTTGAGTCTAAGAACAAAAGATAAAGTAACTGAGCAGGCATCGCTTCAACTCTTACAAAAATATGATACGCCCGAAAAAATACTTCGCCTTTCTGAACAAAAAATCGCATCGTTGATCTACCCGGTGGGGTTTTATAAAACAAAAGCAAAACGTATCCGGGAAATATCACAAACACTCATAGAAAAATACAACGGATCTGTCCCTGATGATTTCAACGAACTGCTCACACTCAAAGGAGTGGGACGAAAAACCGCGAACATCGTCATGGTGTACGGATTCAAAAAACAGGGGTACATACCGATAGATGTGCATTGTCATCGCATCCCAAACAGGCTTGGATGGATTCATACAAAAACACCGACGGAAACTGAACAAGCACTCAAAAAGATTTTACCGGAACGATATTGGAATGATTTTAATGATTTGTTTGTCACATTTGGGCAAACCATCTGCGTCCCGATATCCCCATTCTGCAGCAGATGCCCAATTGAACGATTCTGCAAAAAAATATTATTGACCAAACATCGATGAAGAAATGTTTTTACTGTCTTTTTTTGAGAAACAGTTCGATGTCTGTTACCGTTAATTTCTGATGCCCGCTCATGATGTCAACGATTTTATCTTTTTCGTTCCATCCCTGGTAATATTTTTGTTTTGTTTCAGAGAGAGCAAATTTTATTCCTTTGTGTTCCGCGAGTTTTTTAAGTTGTTCTTCAGTGAGTTTACTTAACACTTCTTTTTTTATTGCCATCGTTTTCCCATCCTTTCTCTTTGCCACATGTATTTGTGATCGGACATTTATTAGTTTCGTTTACGAACAACCTGCGAAAAATATTTTTTTATATTCATTCGCGCACAAATATTTTTACATTGAAACGAAAAATTTGAGGTTGATTTGTATGTTTTTTTCCGTGTTTTTACTGAGAGAATACTCAGTATCTACCATCGTCTGCGTATGAACAAATCAACCATTCAAAAACAAACCGATGATTTTATTAACCAGAATATGCATTCTAATCTTGGAAAGTAGTGGATGGGATGCAGAGTGAAAAAAAGTTCATTGCTTCTCCAGATGTAGCTAGACCACTTGTCGTACGCGCTCTAAGGAGAAGTAACGTGCGAAAAAAGATCGCCGAATACCTTTTTGATATCAGTCCCAGCGGCAGTTATGCTTCAGAAATTGCGTACAATGTGAAAACAACGCCTACGAATGTAATCGGTGCAATTCGCGGGATGGATTCACGGTACCGTGTTGAAGAATCTTTGCTTAGTTTACATGTCATTGAACAAATGCAAAATGAGAGTAACGATGTGAAATTATATCGGATCACTGATTACGGCAAAGAAATCATTGATTCATTACGAAACAACAAAAACCAACTCTGATTTTTTTGTTTCACCATTGTTTTTTAAAAAAATATCGAGAAAAACTCAATTGTTTTGCTATCGAAACTGATAAAATAACCCCCGGTATTCTCAGATGATAACTCGAGAGGTCTGACATTATGAAGAAGATTGATATCAATAAGATTCTTGCCTCATACGATCCAAAAAACCTAACTATCGCAACTGTGTGTTCTCATTCCAGTTTGCAGATTTTTAATGGCGCAAAAAAAGAAGGATTCAAAACCCTTGGTATCGCTGTTGGAAAAGTAAAGAAATTCTATGATGCGTTTCCCCTTGGAAAACCCGATGAGTTTTTTATTGTTGATAAGTATAAGGATATCCCTGATCGATCCGTAGAACTTCAGGAGAAAAACGTAATCGTGATTCCGCATGGGTCGTTCGTGGAGTATCTGGGTCCTGAAAACTTTCTAGATTTACAACTTCCTACATTTGGAAACCGACATGTGTTGATGTGGGAATCTGATCGGGAGAAAGAACGAATCTGGCTTGAGGGTGCAGGAATTACAATGCCGCAGGCTATCAGAAACCCAAGAGAAATTGATAGACCGGTTATCGTGAAATACCATGGCGCAAAAGGCGGAAAAGGTTTTTTTATTGCGAAAACCTACGAGGAGTTTGAGCGACGCGTCGAGAAAGACAAACCCTTCAGTATCCAAGAGTTTGTCATGGGGACTCGGTATTATCTTCATTATTTTTATTCCCCGATTCAGAACAATGGATATGCACTGAAAAAAGGCAGTCTTCAACTCATGTCAATGGATCGTCGTGATGAGACAACAATCGATGAGGTGCAGCGT
>CAIYYQ010000308.1 GCA_903930505.1 Methanobacteriota archaeon | reverse complement strand
TTGCAGTCATCTCTATTCCTGTTGGGTACAGTACGTTAAATTCTTTTGCGTGTCGCATGCTGGTATAGCGGAAAGAAACGTTGCAGAACTCCGTGAATGTTTTTCCATCTTTGGAAAATATTAGTGATCCTGCGATTGGTCCTTGCATAATCCAGAAAAGGATATTTCCATAAAACAGCGTCCATCCGTTGTCAAGAAGTCCCCACATCCAGTCGTATCCTAGTGGGTTGTTGCTAGTACTAAGAGTTATTTTTTCAGGGATATGAAACGCATGGTTTTTCATCCACCATCCAATAAGTTTACTGTATGTAGAAAATGTTTTGTGTAAGCCAGCTTGTTCTGCGCCAAGTTTATGATATGAGAAATCACCATACACATGTTCAATGTATCCTTGCCCAGTGATCTTGGTGGTTGTATCGTGAATGCGAAGATTTCCTGTGAGAATATTTTTTGGGATGAAACCATATCTGTAAAAGCCCAATCCCGCGGGCAGAAATCCTCCTGTGATATCCTGAGCAACCCAATGAGGATACGAAGAAGAATTGTATGATAAATCTAAAGCAATATCGTTTTTTTGATCAACACAATGAATCGTATATGTTGGAAAGGCTCCTTGAAAAAATGAATCTTGAAACATGGCAGAAAACGGGTTGTTTGTTATGTGTAATTTTTGTGTTTCATCTCTTTCATCGTAGATGTAGTGTTTGCCGGTTTGAAAATCAAACAATCGCAGATTATACATAGATCCGTGAACACCAGTTTTTGCGCACCATTGCATGAAATCAGCTTTCACACTCCATTTTTTTTTATCAAAATTTGAGCTGAAAAATGCTTCTGCACACCACCATTCCATGGAGCTTTTAGGATGTTCACCTTCATCATCCAGTGCCCAAGGGTTAAAAGGATCTGTTTTCGCAAGCATTCTTCTAGATGGTTATATTTTCAGGGGTTATTAAATAGTTTAGGATGAAAAAACATCATACAGGTCATAGGTTTAAATTCCATCAGCTGTTTTCTTTTTGTAAACAGGTGCTTCCTGCAATGACAACACAATCAATTGTTGGAAAACTGAAACAGAAGATTTTTGCTCATATCGAAACCATGCGGTTGTACACCGTGATATGGTGTGGTCTCGTGAGTCTTGTTGGTGCCAGTCTTGCCTATGGGAACATCCCGCCACTAAAAATCGCGTTCTTAGCTTTTTTTATCCCGATGATGGGGTGGATCGCTGCATTGTATCTCTCAGATTTCCTTGATAGAAAACTTGATGCAATAGAGAAACCACACAGACCAATCCCTTCAGGAAGAATAAAATCAAAGGAAGCACTTGGCGTCGGAGGAGTCTATGTCATCGTTGGATTTCTTCTTTGTTTTCTCCTCAGTCCTTGGACTTGGAACGTTTTACTTGTTTTTGTCGTAGCAATACTCGTATTTGCCTATACGAAAATTTCCAAATCACGCGGAATATTTGGGAACATCAACAGAGGAATCGTCATCATCGCTGCATACTTGTTTGGTGTATTTGCAACTGGCATCTCACCAGAGTCCATCCCCGTGTCAATCTGGCTTCTCCCCATAGTCTTTCTTATTCATGATATCACCAGCAACCTAGTGGGAGCAATACGAGACAAAGAAGGGGATCAAAAAGGAGGATACAGTACAATACCTGTGAAATACGGAGTTAAAACATCGTTTACAATCGCAGCTTGTCTTAGCATTCTTTACATACTATTAATCATCGGTTTTATTGTTTTTTCACGGTTGATATTATATTTAGATCGGTTCATCATTGTCTTTGCATGTGCAGTCATCATTCTTTGTATCATGTATCTTCGCATGTTTACCGCAAGAGAGATTGATCGAGCACACTCATTGCAGGCGCATGAGTTTTTTGTTGCAGAACGAATTACCCTTGCATGTGCGTTTCTCATTGGGGTGATATCATCCTGGTGGGTTGCAGGAGTGATTTTTATTGTCTCGTTGGGTCTGTCACTGTTGACCCAGCGGTTGTTACGAAAACGATATGAGTTTGTGGAGAAAACATGAAATACGCAGTAGTAGGCCTTGGGGCTGTTGGAAGCATTATTGCTCGACATCTGATGGAGACGAAGGAGAATGTGATTCTTCTTGGGAAAAACGATCATGTGGATAGTGTCAAAAAACAGGGTCTTATTATCGATGAAAAACAATATGGTAATGATACTCTGAAAATTACAAATGATTATGCGATGGTATCTGATGTTGATGTTGTTTTTGTATGTGTGAAATCGCAGGATACCGAGCCTGTTGCCCATCTGATGCAAAAACATCTGAAAAAAAACACGTTGATTATTTCCCTTCAAAATGGAGTACATAATGCGCAGATTCTAAGGGATATCACAAAGGTGAAAGCAATTTCTGGCGTGGTGTTGTTTAATGCTGTTTCGTCTTCGTCAGGTGTTGCATCGCTTACGATGAAAGGAGGACTCGTTCTTGAGTTTTCCAATGATTTTGCATCGGTGTTGTCGCAGATAAAACAACATTTTAAAAGCCAGGGGTTGGATGTGCGTTTTGTTTTTGATATAGAACCTGTTCTTTGGAGTAAGTTGATAGTAAACACCCAGATTGCGGTGACCGCACTCACTGGTCAAACTATTAAGGAGTCGATGAAAAACCGGGATTCACGAATCATCATTATTGCAACACTGCGGGAGGCGCTTTTCATTGTGAAACAAGTAAAGATACCGCTGCGTTCTCTCCCAGGGGTTGACCCAAAACGTATCATCAGGGTTCTTCGTTTTCTTGGTTCGTTTTCCGCGGTGTTAAGCAAGGTGGTTCTTGGGATGAAAGATGATGCGAGAAACTCGATGTGGCAGAGTCTTTCACAAGGAAAAACAACGGAGATTGATTACATCAATGGTGAGATTGTTCGTCTTGCTGATCAAAAATATCTGAAGGCGCCGGTAAACACAAAACTTGTGGAGCTTGTGAAAAAAACAGAGACAAGGATTTTTGAAAAACCATTTCAGCCCCATGATTTAAGAAAGATTCTGAAGCTGTAACATGATTTATTCTTCTTTTATGGTGAGCATGCGGAACCCTGCTTTGATGAAATGAAAATCCTTTTTTCTGATGGCATCGCAGAGTTGTCGCAGGATGAATCGTGGGTTGAAATGTACACTGCGATGTGCTTTTATACAATAGTTTTTCAGTTCCTCTTCGGTGAAGTTCCCAAGTCCTCGTCTTATATCAGCGGGTACTGCGAATTCATCTGGTTGTATTTTTCCTGATGCGACTGCTTCTTTCCATAGCGGTGAACCGCAGAGGTAACCCAGGGCGACAAAATGCGCAACATCCAAAGGAAGTGATTGTGCGAGTTTGATGGTTTGGTTGATTTGTTTTTTGGTTTCAATGGGTGCACCGAGGACAAAACTTCCTGAGGTGGTGAACCCCATGTCTTTGCTGAGTTGTACCGCATGGTGTATCTGAGCAAGCGTGGTGTGTTTCTTGTAGAAATTAAGGATGTCTTGGTTTCCTGATTCAAGGCCTAGGGAGATGCAGGTGACCCCTGCTTTTTTCATTTTTTCGTAGAGTCGTTTATGTGCGAGATCAACGCGTGATCCTTCGATCCATATGGTGAAATCATATTTTTTTTGGATGATGCCGTCGAGTATTTGTTCATCGCGTTTTTTGTTGACGAGGAAATTATTGTCAACGAATATGACTGATTCATATCCTTGTCTTTTTATTTCTTCGAGTTCGCAAAGAACGTTTTCTGCTGATCTGAGATGAAATCCTGGTCGCACGCTGGTATATCCGCAGAATGTGCATTGATAGGGGCATCCTCGGGAAGTGATAATTGACGTGGTTTTTCCTTTGGTCATTTTTTCTTCGAGCATGTAGCCGTAGTCGTATTTTTCTACGAGATGACGTGCGGGAAACAATAGTTCATCGAGGGTATCGAGTGGTTTGAGCGGTGTTGTGTAGTGTATAGTGTCATGTTCTTTGTAGTAGATCCCTGGGATGTTTGACAGGTTTTGTTTTCCTTCAAGTGCTGATGCGATCTGGGAGATGATTGGCTCTGCTTCTCCTTGGACGCAGATGTCTGCTGAGAGATTTTGTAGGGTTTGTCTGGGCACAAATGAGCAGTGGGGTCCGCCGAGAAGAAGCGGGAGTTCCGGGTCTGTTTGTTTGATGAACTCTGCAAGGTTTTTTGCGTTGGAAAGAGAACCTGTGCAGATGGTGATTCCGACCGCATCTGCTAAGGAGAGTTTGTGTGCTAATGCGGTGTGGTCTTGGTGTTCTGCAGTATAGTCGATGACTTCGACGGTGTGGCCTTCGTTTTCAAGGACCGCTGCAAGATATAATATGCCAAGTGGTGGAGAGTAGGGATTCACAGGAAAGTGTTTTTTATCAGCGATTTGATATCCTTTATGTGACGGGAAAATGAATAAGAATTTCATTGTGTTCCCGTTGATAATATGATGGTTGTTGTATTTAATATCTGGCTTTTGGGTATCTGTTGTTGTAGTGGTTGTGTTCTTTAAAATGGTTTATTAACAAACGAACTATTCTCGAATAGTGGATGAAGGCCGATGAGTTTCACACTGACTAAAAGTTTTATTGCCTCGAAGCTTCATGAAAAAAAAACGCGAGAGGGTATGCTTCGTCTGCGGGAAAAGAAATTCCGCAGGATGGTAAAATACGCGTATCACCACTCCAAGTTTTACCATGATTTGTACACCTCGAAGGGGATCACAAAGCAGATGCTCGACACTATCAAGATCGAGGATCTGCCGGTTGTTGATAAGGAAATGATTATGGAGCATTTCGATGCGGTGTTGACAACAGATGATGTTTCGAAAAAAGAGGTTGTTGATTTTCTTGATGTAAGTAAAAACCCTGATGAGTTATTTAAGAAAAAGTATCATGTGATTCATTCATCTGGTTCTTCTGGGAAAATCGGGGTTTTTGTATATAGCAGTCGTGATTGGGATTGTTTTTTTCCGTATATTACAAAATCATTTGATTTTCGTTTTAGAAAAAGTAAAGCAGTGTTTTTTGGTGCAGCTGATGGTCATTATGCGGGGGTGAGTTTTTCCTCGTGGACGACTCATGGTGTTACGGGGCGGTATTGTGATCAGTTGATTCTTGATATTAAAAAACCGATTGAGGAGCATGTTGCAGCGTTGAATCGTTTTCAACCTGATGTACTTGGTGGGTATTTCACTGGTCTTAAGATTCTCTCTGAAAAACAAGCGTTGGGGGAACTGTGTATTCATCCGCGGTTTTTGGTGAATGCGGGTGAGGGTATTATTCCCTCTGAAAAGGAGAAGGTGGAGAAGATTTTTAATTTGCCGATGGCGAATTTGTATGGGGTTGCTGAATGTGTGATTATGGGGATTGGTCGAAAAGAATATGATGGGATTTATTTGTTTGATGATCTTGTGTATGTTGAGGTTTTTGATGATCATATTCTGCTGACGAATTTGTTTAACAGGACGCAGCCGTTGATTCGATATCGGATCAATGATTACTTGAAGGTAAAAGAGGATAAAGGAAAACTGTTGCCGTATACGTTTGTTGACAGTGTGATTGGTCGGGATGAGATGGTGATCTGGCTTGAAAACAGCAAAGGGAAGTTGGATTTTATTCATCCGATTGTCGTCGCTGAGTTTTATGTGAAAGGGCTTGACAAGCTGCAGATTATTGTAAAAGATAAGAAATCATTTGAGTTTCTCGCAGTGATCGATAAACAGGAGAAACAGGATGAAGTTGTCAGGAAAATAAAGGAGCGACTTGATGAACTTTTGAAAGCAAAGGATTTTACCAATGTCACATACTCTGTGAAGGTGGTCAAGGAACTCACTGTTGATAAAAAGACAGGGAAGTTTAAGTTGATAATTCCTGCATCATAAAAAAAAATTATTTGTGGTCCCAAAGGTTAAAGACTTGTAAAAGATATTCTCGAAGATGACTGAAATATGACGAATCAGAAGAAACCTACGTTTTTGTCATTTGTCCCGTATCTGATGTTTAAGGTAATTGGTCCGAAGTTGCGTCCTGGTTCGTTTAAACATATGATGGATGTATGTTTTATTGTCTTTGAAAAAATGGCTGAGAATTTTGATGTGATTGCATCGTTATATCTAGAAATGTATGAAGAGATTGTTGAAAAGGAAATCGCTTTAGCCGCAATCTCAGATAGTGATCGAGTTCTTGTTATTGGGTGTGGTTCTCTTCCTGTGACGCCATTGCTTCTTTCAATGAAAACCAAGGCACAAATTCATGCGATTGATTGTGATGAAAAAGCTGTTACCGATGGTTTGAAGTTCCTTACTCGTAAAAATCTAAAGAATGACATCACGCTGGAATACGCCGATGGATCAGGTTTTCCTGCAGGAAATTTTGATGTGATTGTTGTATTGTATGGGGTGCGAAATCAGGAGCAGGTGTTTCACAATCTTTCAAAAACTATGAAGCCGTCTGCACGGATTGTGTATCGCACCATGTTAGATAACGATGGAAAAATGCGGATCGATGTTTCATCATTTTTTATTATGAAAAATTCCACACAATCATATTCTCTCGGGGTTCTTGACTCATTATTACTTGTGAAAAAATAACGTATTAAGCATGTGGTACTTTTGATATGCAAACTTTGACGTAGCCACCTTTTGGGTCTTTTTCTATGGTTTTTGTCTCGGTGATTTGTACGTTGATGCTGGGCCCGAGGCGTTCTGAGAATCGCTTCTGTAGTTCTTGTAGCATTGTTTCTACGGGGACTCCGATGGTTCGAAGTTTTTCGTCGATCACGATGAGGATTTCGATGTGATTTTTTGTATGTTGGATGATCTGGAATTGTTTTATCTTGTAGGTATGATATTCCTCCATGATTTTCGCAGGGATCCCCGTGATGGTGAATGGGGACAGGGTGGTTCCATCAGGAAGGACAATGAGATCGGTTGAGCGTCCTTCTATTTTTTTGATCATCTGCGTAGTGATCCCTGAACTGCAGGTTCGAATGGGGAGCGGGACGACGATGTCGTCAAATCCGGTGTAGCGGATAATCGGTGTTCCTCCTGTTGAGAATCTGGTGACGACAAGATGTCCTGGGGACCCAAAGGGGACAGGTTTTTGTTGTTCATCAAGAAATTCTAAGTAAACATAGTCTGATTGTACATGGTATTCACCGCCGTCAACGCATTCAAAGGCAAGTGGTCCTGCCTCGGTTGTACCGTAGATGTCCATGATTTTTGAGTTGAACGCATGTTCAATGTATTGTTTTGTATAAACATCAATAATAGTGCCGCCGGAGAACATGACTTTAGGTGCGATGTTGTTTCCTTTTCCGTTGAGTTTAAGATACGCTAGTTCTCTGAGCATGTTTGGGTCTGAACCAAGAAACTCTGGTTGGAACTGGTTTATTTTTTCTATGAGGATTTCTGGGTCTTCGTCGATGTGCAGGTATTGGATGTTACTGAGGGGCATGAAGTGTTTGAGGAACGGGGACATGCTTTCTGTGAAGAATGCGTGTTCTGCGCTTCC
>CAIYYQ010000307.1 GCA_903930505.1 Methanobacteriota archaeon | reverse complement strand
TGGTGTCGTGATATAACCTGCAATAAGCGAAGCAGCAACAGTTGCTGGGGATGCAAGATAGATGTCGCCTTTACCCTGTTTTCCTACAAAGTTTCTGTTTCCTGTTGAAATCGTGATTTCTCCTTCCCCGGTTTGTCCAATTTGCCCTGCTGCGCATCCAGCGCATCCAGCGGAACCAACCAAGGCACCAGAATCTTTAAATATTTGAACAAGGCCTTCTTTCAGGCATAACTTCCAAACAGTATCTGTTGCTGGAACAATCTTTAGGATTCGCCCTGGTGCTATTTTTTTCCCTTTGAGGATTTTTGCGGCAGCACGCATATCCTCCATTCTCCCATTGGTACATGACCCGATGAACCCTGAATCAAGAACCGTTCCCTTCACCTCCTGAAGAGAAACTACATCCTCCGGGTGTCCAGGCCGGGAGACCTGCAACGAAAAATCACCTATGTCTATCTCTATTGTTTTTTCGTATACTGCATCAGAGTCTGCAACAACAGGTGTTATTGTTTTCCCACATGTTTTCTTATAAAACTGAATGATTTCCTTATTCGGAGTGAACAAAATAATGATGCCGCCCATCTCTGTTGCCATAGATGCAATCGTCAGACGTCCGTCAAGCGAAAGCGAGTCTACGTATTCCCCGTAGATTTCTGCTGCGTACCCAAGCAGCCCATTTGCTCCAAGATCTTTAGTCATTTTTAATACGACGTCTTTGGCTGATGCATATTTCGATGGTTTTCCGTTCAGGATGATTTTTATGGTTGGGGGAACTTTGAACCAGATTTTCCCATAGGCAAACGCATGTGCGATGTCGTTATCACCCATTCCTTGACCAAACGCACCTACTGCACCAAGGATGTTCGCATGGGAATCAGTAGACACAAACGTGTCCCCAGGTGATACAAGCCCTTCTTCAAACGCAAGATGGGTTCCTATGCCTTTATTCATGTCGTACACAGTGATGTCATGTTGTCGTGCAAAAAGCCTGCAGAGATGCTGGTTTGCCGCGTATTTCTGATCGCAGCCGCCTGGGTTGCAGTCAAACGTAAAAAAGGTTTTTTTAGGGTCATCAACAGGGAGGTTATATTTTTCTAGGTGTTTGACGACGTTTGCCCCGCCGAAATCCCGAGCTGCCCGCACATCGATTGTGACGTCGATGATGTCGTCAACGTTTGCTTTGCTTTCTGAATGGTGCTCAAAGATTTTTTGAATGATGGTTTTCCCCATATGGATTTCATCTCCCCCAAAGGCGTGTGTTCTCTTGTTTTGATTTCAAGAATTTATCGTGTTTAACTGCAATTCTTTACCTGTATGAAAACATTGTGGTTCATGGCTTTGTCAAAAGACGTCGTTTTAGATGACCGAGAAACAGGATATTCAGATTAAGGGTACGTTGGTGTCTATGAATCGGTTGAAAACAATGCAAGGGTTTTTGCATCGTTTTTTTTAGTAAAAAATTTTGTTTTTTCAGCATTTTTAATGAGCTGTTTTGGTGATTTTCACAACCTTGAGTTCATACGTAAGACTCTGGCCGACGAATTCAATGGATGGCGCAATTACATTTAATGCGAATGTTGCTTCGGTTTCATTCACGCTGATAACCTTCCCATACACCGTTTCGTTACTGTTAGGGTCCTGAAAGGCAAATGTGTAGTTGAGTGAGATGTCAGAGTGAATCGTGAATGCGGTGCTGTTTGTGACAAGGATTGTGTCTGTCCAGTTAAATATAGGAGCTATAAACGTCGTCCCGTTTTTCGGAAGCATTTTGAAGGTGACGTTATCATTGGCGATTTTCGTTATTTGTGCGTTGAGTATTCCCTCCATCCCCAACATTGCCCAGTAATCAAAGATTGTTCCTGCTAGCAATTCGACGTCAGGGAAGTAAGAAGAAAATACTGATGTTGATATGCCTTCGACAGTTGTGTCCCAGATCTCATTCACTGGATATGCTCCAAATTCATATTGAACGGCAAGGCTGGTATCCCAGTCACCGTATGCTTCTGCTGACGAGAGCGTGATGTTTTTTGTTTCTCCTTCTTTCATGCCGACAAGCGCGCGGATAGCATTTGGAGGCAGATATGCTGGTATATATGTAGCTCCGCATCCGCTTGGTATTGCGAGGTTCTGATTGGGGTTTACGAAGAGGTTGTGTGGTATGCCACCGGTTTTATTTGTTGGATCGTCGTAGGTGGTTGTAAAGATTTCTCCATTTGCAGCGAATTTCCCAGTATATTCGACTTCTGTGCAATCACCGATCTCAATGGTTTTTGGTTGGAACAGTGGAGGAACTGTTACTGCAAGAACAAGTGCTATGACAATGATGATGGCAAGCGCAAGGATTTTGACGCCAGTTTTCTTTCTACGCTTTGGTTCTAATTGTTTTTTTGATACCATAAGAATCATTAAATGTGGTTATTCTTTATTAAGGTACGTATTTTTTGGCTTAAGATTCATTGAATGATGGCCGGGTGAAGAACCATTCCTCATACATTTTCTTTTTTATTGTTCTGATGGTCCTTCTTAAGTAAGAGAGAATTCCAGGAGTTTACAGTCTTTATCAAGCAGCACAGTCATGGAAGTATCGCTGTTTGTGAATTGTACAGTCCAACATCCATCTTTATACAATGGTTTCCCGACAGCATTTGATTTTTCAAACGATGAAACAAGACCTTGGACATCATTTTTCAATATATTTTTGATTTGTTCAAACGCTGCTTTTACGATGATGGTGTTTGCTTCTTCATTTCGTATTGGTGTTCTCATATTTTCTATGAATCTGACAAGTGCAACTTCTTTTAGTGTCACTGCAGGGGTTGTTTCCCCTATTGAGAGTTTCATATCGTGAATATTGTTTTGGTTATACTCAAGGTTTGGGTCGGTCACAGCAAGGAATTTTCCATTGTACTGATCACCTGATACGTTGAGTGCGCGGAAATAGGTGCTGAGGAACCTGCTAGCGGTGACATAGGTGTTGTTTCCAATGCCGCCAGAGACCGGATCATTGATCCAGAACCCGTAGACGGTGAGCTGTGCTGGTGGTAACCAGGCGTTAATATCCGTATGTATCCCACGTATCACAACCCAGCGACTGTAATTCCCATAGATTGGTACTGCGACAGGCACATGGTTCGTATGACCAGGTTTCGGGACATCCACAACTCGTACATCATTGTAGTAGTCGATCGGATAATCAAACCACACGCAGATCTCTTTCAATATCTCAGTAGCGCTGACGTTTGCAGATGGCGCAAAATAATACCCATAGCTCCATGGCGGGGTCTGATGCTCATCATCGATTTCTGCGTTCAACCCATAACAAATTTCACTGCCATTAATCCAGTTGCCCCCTGAATAGTTCGTGTACAATGTTTGTTCGTTGTAGACACTGGGTGGTCCTTGAGGATGAGTGGTGCTGTTCCACATAAGGTAATCCAGCATCATCTTCATAGCCATCGCACCAGAGTTAACCTGAGAGAGATAATAGGGGAATTTCGATAAATTTAGGATATGATCATGAGGGATGATGTCAACAATGACTCCTTCGACGACCGTGAGTCCATAGGGTAGACCATTCGGGATGAGATACCATCCATTATAGGAGCCACCCCAACCGAAGTTGATATGGTAATAGTCGTTGGTATTGTATCCATCCACCACCATGTTGTGACCTATTGTCCAGCCTGGGTCAACAACTGCGATATGCGCAGGGAGTGCATTCATCATATTGGAAGAGAGCCGATCAAAAAGTTTAGGATCCGAGGGGTATAGCAACTCTGATTCAGTAAACCCAAAACGCTGATAACCCTGGTACGCTTGTGACACCGCAAACGTCCCTGAGCCACTTGGGTTGTAAACCTGGTTCATCGCAAACCCACAGGCGACGTTGAGTGCTGCCATGTCGTCGTTCGTGAGAGTGGTTGGTTGATTCCAATGGGTGTTCAAGGTATCAAGGTAGGTGTTGAGCTGCGGCCATGAGGGGAACTTGTAGGTGGCATATTGATTATCGATCCAAAAATTATATCCACCGTAGCTGTGGTAGTAATCATCAGCATCAGAAAAGACCGTGTTTTTTGTTGTTTTATGATAGTTCAGGATTTGCGCCATAGCGACCGCTGGGCATCCTGCAGGAGGCCTGGTACCTCCAAGCAAAGGACAGAAATTATTGTATGGTGCGCTCTGGGTCCACAGTGTTAATATCCATCCGCCGGTCGGTGTTGATCCCTCCGGAGGCCACTGCTGGAAAGCCCGTGTTTGAACCCTATCATTGAGCACATCAGCCCATTGTTGGCTCCTTGTTTTAATGATTTCAACAGGTAATTTTCCTCTATATTCTATTCGATATAAAATATCTGTTCTTAACAGATGTAACAGCGGATTTGTTTTAAAATCGATAGCCCCAAAATCACTGGTGAAGGAGTAGGCGATCACCGGTGGAAGATCATATTGACCAGAAACAATGATATACCCTTGAGGCACCATTGTGAAAATATAGAATAACACCATATCTTTGTCTTTTATCACATCCTGATTTTTAATGAAAAAACCCTTTTTCCCCATCTCCTGTATTTTTGCTTCTGCAGCCAGTGTTGCCTCCTGTGGTGTCACAGAAGTATTTTCTCCATTTGGTGTGATGATTCCACATGCTATTGATATGAAACTTGCTCCAAAAAATAGTACTACTATTCCTAAAACCATGCTTTTTTTCATCAGTGCGTGTACCATAGAAGATTTCCCCGCAATTGTTTTTGTAAATAAAAGACCAATTATAAATGTTTGGAGGGAGTCATCTGATTTTTTTTTATATCGTTTTCACGCTATTTTTGTTCGGTGTTTTCCGAACATTTTCCAACCGTTTATATATTCTTAAGTATAAATATATGTCGTGATACCTATGGAAATAAAAACAAAAACCAAAAAGGCAGGTGTACTTCTTACCGTGATATCCGCTGCAGCGATTATCCTTGGCGGCCTCTTCGTCTCTGGAGTATTTGGATCAGAGATTGTGGATCATCTTTTTGTTGATGCCACGTATCTATTAAAAACCGGTGAGACAAATGAATCAGTGAATGTGACGTGTACGTTGTATCTGACGAACCTTTGGAAGAAAGAATCAGGGACGATTAAAACCATTGCGTATGTAATGGAGACAAGTGATAATCTTGCCGTGTTTAAAAATACGTCGACGATTGGGAAGATTATGGCTGATTCGACTGATGAAATTGAGTTGCCACTTGTACTATCAAACAATAGCTATAAGGTTGATATCCTTGTGTTTGAAAATGAGAAGTTAGTGACAAAAGGTGTGGTGACAATCAGTGCGTATTCTCGTATTATATACGATGAGTTTTCTCATGAGGAAAAACAAGTGTGGGATATCTCAAGTTACGCAGAAGGATTTCAGCAAGTACATTGAACCGTAAAATCAATTCACGGTGGGATATGCCAGGTGCGTATCCTTACCGTGTAATTTTTTTTTATTGAACAATGAATAATAAATGATGTTTGTTGATCCCATGACAAAGAGCAATGATGTAATGATGGTAAAAAACCTGTCTTACCAAGTTACTTTATTTTTTCGTTTTGTAAATATTGTCGTGATGTTCAAATTCTTCAAACACAATGGTATTGTCAACAACTCTAAAAATTAAAACAAAACTACCAATATGGATCCGGCGAAAATCGCTGAGATTTCCACGGAGATTTTTATAATGTTCAATAGAAAGTTTGTCGCATGATGCGATCTGCAGAATTTTTTTCTGGAGTGCCTCGTATGTTATTTTATCCTTTTGTTTGAGAATACCCATCTTCTTTTTCAGTTCGCGAGAGAAGATAATGGTAAACGTCATAACCCTTCAAGCCACTTCTTCGCCTCTGCAGGAGTCATCGGTTTTGAATGAGGTTTTCTCTCTATTTTTTTTAATTTTTTTACAAAATATTCCTTCAATGGTAACTCATCAACAGGATGCCAATCAATGGTTTCACAAAATTTTTCCTCATCTTTCGTGAGCTTTCCTGTTTTCATATACTTGTCAAAGATGTATCGTTTAAGGAGTTCCTCTCTACCTATTTGCGACCAGTTCACCCAAGGAAAACGCTCAAGACGCTCCTTAAATGACTTCTCAACAGAAACGGTAATACAAGCCATAGTTACAGTGCACCTCGTGCGCGTAATTGTTCTAATGTCTCAAGTTTCTTTCGTAAACCCTCCTTGAACACCTCAGGCCAATTCACATCGGATCGTCCATCAAGCTTTTTCTTCACATCATCGGGTATTGAAAACGTTATTCGTACCATTTACATGACCTCATGCAATTGCATAAATATATGTATGTGCATATAAACTATATAATAGTTTTGATTGAAAATTACTTTTATATTTTAATGAAATCAGCATACAAATCCTCATAAAAGATTTTTTTTTAATCTAACTATCCAAAACGAGCATTGGACAAAGAAAAAGGGAAACAAAAAGCAACGAAAATGGGAAACGTTGTAGGCGACGAAGATGGGAAATACCGAGTTTCCCTTGCGGGGTTTGCCGGATTTCAAATACCATTAGTGTTAATACGTGTGAAATCATTCTCTTTTTATGACCGTATATTCCCATTCCCGACTCAGCTGCTACGAACAATGCCCACAGAAATTCAAGCTACACTACATCGACAAGGTAGAAACAGAAGAAGAACAGACCGTCGAAGCATTCCTCGGAACACGAGTACACGAGACCCTAGAAAAACTCTACCGAGACCTACAACACCAAAAAGAAAACACCATAGAAGAACTGCAAGCCTTTTTAGAAAACGAATGGAACACAAACTGGAACAACCAAATCATAATCGTAAACAAAGAATACAAACCAGAAAACTATCTGAAAATGGCAAAAAAATACATCAATGATTACTACAAACGATATCAACCATTCACCCAAGGAAAAACAGTAGCACTCGAAGAAATGATCAGAATCAAACTTGACACCGAAGGAAACTACAAACTACAAGGATACATCGATAGATTAACAGAAACCAAAGACGGTTATTATGAAATCCATGATTACAAAACAAACTCAAGGCTGCCATTCCCTGAGTATCTTCAGTCTGATCGGCAACTCGCATTGTACATGATCGGCGTAAAGAAACAGTACCCTGATGTAAAACATGTACGGTTGATCTGGCATTTCCTGAAGTTTGATAAAGAAGTGGATTCAACTCGAACAGAAAAAGAACTTGCAGAGCTAAAACAAAACACGATTCAGTTAATCGATCAAATAGAGGATGAATCGGAGTATAAGGCAAGTCCAGGGTATTTATGCGAATGGTGTGAGTATCAGTCGGTATGCAGCCAATGGTCGCATCTTCATAAAATACGGGAGAAACCAGAAAACGAATACATGCAGGACTCAGGGGTGCAACTGGTGAACCGGTATGCTGAATTAAAAAATAAACAGAAAGTGTTCAACAATGAAGTTGATAGTGATCTGGTGAAACTGGAGGAAGCAATCATCGCGTTTGCAGAAAAAGAAAAAGTTGATGTAGTGTTCGGTTCGAAGAACAAGGTGCGGGTGACAAACTATGAACGGTATATGTGTCCTGAGAAGGACAGCAGAAAACGAGTACAACTTGAGAAGTTTCTTAAAGACCAGGGAAAATGGCTCGAGGTTTCTCAGCTGAACACATCGGCATTAAATAAAATCATTTTGTGGAAACAGTGGGATACCGCGGCATTAGATGCGGTAAAAGAGTATGTAGAGTTAGAGAAGTCGAAACGGGTGTATTTAAGTAAGATGAAAGAGGAATAATTTTTTTTTAATTGCTAAAGCATCTGTGAGGTCGGGATAAATCCTGCATTTTTTTTATTAGAAAAATATTGTATAAAAGCGCAAAACCTATTTCGAAGAAAATTATATAAATACGTTCTGCTTTATATTTTAATAAAATAATCTATGTGGTAAAATATGATATCGATATGCAATCATATGTATAAACCATATCGGCCGTAACGGCCCTGCATTTGCCCCATAGAATATATCAATCTCTTGTTTTTTTGTGTTCTTTGATAAGACAACGATATCTATGCTTTAAGAGAAGATGCTCTATCAAATCACAAAGACCTGAGGTGAAATCGATAACGAATGGAGGAAAAAAAAATGAACAAAAAAACAGCAACAATTGCGAGCATCCTACTCGGCATGCTGGTGTTCGCTACTGCATCAACCGCAATAGCAGAGACCTTGAATGATAATCAGATAAACGGAGAAAATCACAATGCATTAGGTCCAGGCGCCACACACTACGTCGGCGGCAGCGGACCTGAAAACTACAGCAAAATCCAGGATGCCATCGATAACGCAAGCATGGGAGACACCGTCTTTGTATTCGACGATTCATCTCCGTACGACGAAAAAATATTCATCAATGAGACCATCACGTTACTGGGAGAAGGACAAGAAACCACTGTCATCAATTACACAGGGAATTCATATGATCCTATCGTCACCATAAATGCCGATGATGTGGAATTGAATGGTTTTACCATCATGAATTACGGTGATGCTGCAGTACGTATTACAGCAAACAACACCATTGTCACGAACGTAAAAATCAAACCAAACATCAACGGATGGAGCGGGTATGGAATAACCCTGTACAGGGAACAAAACACCCATGTGTTCAACACGGAAATAACAAGAACGTTTACTGCGATACAAATCCTGGACTCCTCAAACAACACCATTGAAAATAATGTGATAAATGATAGTCTTGATGATGGTATTTACATATTTGGATCATATAACATTGTCAGAAACAATGTTATCATCGGGAATAATGATGAATATACGAAACCAATCGGGATTTCCTTAGATGGCACAGGCAATATTATCGCAAATAACACAATAACAGCGGTTGTTGGAAATGCAGTGATTGGTATTTCTCTCTGGACCTCAACCAACAACATCATCGAAGATAACATCCTCGAAAAAACAGGTTTTGAGTGCTACAAATCAGAAATCAATGTATTTAGTGATAATACGGTGAATGGAAAACCTTTTGTTTTCCTTGTCAGCGAATCAAACAAAATTATAGATGACGCTGGTCAGGTTATCCTAGTTAATTGCACAGATATCACTGTTGAACACCTAATGATTTCCAATGTAAATATCGGAATCAAACTTGTAGGAACACAAAATTCAATCGTAAGAAGCAATATTCTTTCGAACTGTTGGGACGGCATCAGTCTTGAATCATCACTCAATAACATAATCACTGATAACACCCTTAGCAAAAACGCGTTCGGTGTTGACGATTATAATGGACGTTCAAACATCATCGAGAAAAATACCATCTCAGACGGTGATTATTATGGTATATCCATGAGTTCCTCAAAAGGCACCATTAGAAAAAACCTGATACAAAATTGCAGCATTGGTGTAGACATCACCTTGTTTCGAAACACCGTGGAATACAACACCATACGAAATTGTTTCAAGGGAATTTTTCTTCAAGGAGCTTTTCTGAATACGATTGCCCATAACAATTTCATGGGCAACGATAAAGACGCATCGTTCTATACCATCTATTTTAACCGATGGGTAAAGAATTATTGGGAACGTCCGCTCCTCTTTCCAAAGATAATCAACGGCAAATTACTCCTGTATGAAAATTATTGGGAACGTGGAGGCTACAGTATTGAAATACCATGGGTGAACATTGATCGACACCCCGCATTAATACCAAATGATATCTCATAGAAAAATACAGCCAGGTAAAAAAAAATGGTTGGATAACGAAAGCAAAGGCATTGCCAAAGCAATCACCCAAAATAAAAAAGGCCAGCACCATACTGACCAATCTCTTTTTTTTTACAAATGAAATGGATCAAGCAACACTGATGGAAATAGAAAGGCATCGAAAACAGGAAATGAAAAGTGACACAAATGGGAAACGCTAAGCGACAAAGATAGGAAATCAAAAGTGACATAGATGGGAATTTCCCAGGTGACACAGATGGGAAAACGAAAAGCAACGAAGATGGGAAGCGTTTTACTCCCTATTTTGTTAGGTTAACGCAGGCTCTGCTTTTTAGGTCAATGAATGGTGTTTCAGGTGACGAAAATGGGAAATAGCGGGTTTGGCGGGTCTGCCGGGTTTGCTGAATGGATGAATGAGGACTGAAAAGAAGATTTAGGAAGCAGGAGATAAAACCAGATTGGAAGTTGGAAAAAATATAAGTTTAGAACTCAACGATTTCTCAGAAGATGTTCTAGTTCTACCATATCGCTTTGAATGGCTTCAACTTCTTTTAATTTCTCCTGCTCAAAAGTTTTCATAACATCAGATAACGTCTTAGCAGGTTTATAGATATGATTGGGTCTTCCTTTACCTTTCTTTTTCACGTACCGTGTTTTTATCCATCCTTTCTTCCGCAATTCCCTGATAGCAACACTCACTTCAGGTTGTCGAAGCTCTGTACATTGTTCAATATCTGCAGTTTTGCATTCATCAACTTGATAAATATAGAGTAGTGTTTTTGCGAGATTTTTTGGCATTCCGAGCTCATTGAATATCTGGACGGCTTTCTCATCTTCCTTATCAAGGACAACAAAATTTTTCTCCTTCATGTTTTTATCGCCAAGTATTTCATAGTATTTACTCGCATAAAAATATATCTATAGATATTCATCTCAAGGTCCTGGATGAAAAAAAGGAGTAAAAACAAATTGAATGCCAAAAAAAAGTTTTGAAGCTAATTTCTTCCTTGGTGACAAACACTCAGGTTTTACCTCCCGCCACACAATCAGTGACGAAAACAGGAAATATCAGGTGACACAAACGGGAAATGCTAGGCGACACAGATAGAAAAATTCCCAGGCGACACGGATGGGAAATTTTTCTAAGAGGCAAGAAATTAATAAGAGTACTCTCAGGTAACCGAGTCGGGCATGTAAATTTAATTTATGTCAATAACAATCTATAAATAGAGGATAAGAATAAATGATAATTGAGTAGGAAGTCGTATGACAGAATCTCAAAAAAAACATAAAGTGACTCGGGGATCAGTTGATCTTTCAAAGGAATTCAATCAATTCATTAAAAAAAATAAGAAACTATTGAAAAAACTCGCTGACTAAAAATATTTTATTTTTTCATACCGTTTATCCAGATGATATTTTGTTTTATCCAATCTACAATTTCAATTGTATTATCTAAATCTGTTTCCATCGCCCATTTGTTAATTTGTTTCAGATGTTTTTTATACGCCTATGAGGAGACATTTAAACTAAATCCATTGAGAGTAAGAAATAACCACAATGCGATAAATCCTGTTCGTTTGTTACCGTCGACAAAGGGATGACCCGCTTGGAGGAATTGATTAAAAATCAAGGCTCCTTTCAAAATAATGTCATCTTTTTTGTTTTCTTTTTCATCCTGGTATGCTTGAATACCATGAAAGGAAAGCGCAGCATCAGACATAATTCCTCGATGTGCTGATTCACCTTCTGCAATGAATGTTTCAATTAGGTAATCATGAATCATGATGATTGTTTCTTTGGTTGGATATTTAATTTCATTTATTTCTTCATAGATGAATTGTTCTGTTTCCAGCCATTTTTTCGTTTTGACAAACATAGAGTCAAATCTAAGAAAGGATATCATGATAAAAAAGATTGTTACTCCGGTTCGATACCATTACACCATTGTCGTAGCGTTGATAGTATGAGCAACAACGATGAAAGACTTGAAGTGACAGAGTTGGGAAATGAAAAGTCGCAAAGATGGGAAACCAAAAGTGACACAGATGGGAATTTTCCAGGTGACACGGATAGGAAATTTCTCTCGGAGGAAAGGAAATCAATGACCCATGTTTCAGGTGACACAGTTGGGAATTACCGGGACATATCGATGGGAAATACCGGGTTCTTGGTTGGGATTTTTTGCGAGTAACCCTTAATATCTGACCAGTGCTACCGAGTTTGCGGTGAACTTATGACATATTTTTGCGCGGAATGCAAACAGACCATCACCACAGAAGAATTCAGATTCTCAATGAACAAATACAAAAAACCCCTGTGCAGCAACCATCAACAAAGCAACAACCTAAACCCAACAACAAAAAGTTTGCAGGACCTGGTAAGAAACAGACATAAAGATGATGTAACAAATGAAGCAACAGAAACAACAACATCAACAACATCGTCGCCTCAGCTGAAAACCATCAAGGACTGGATCAGCGCAGACATGGAAGCCTGGGACAAAGCCATAAACAAAAAGGAAAACAGCAGCAGTATTATCATTAAAGTCTCAGAGGAAGAAACAAAAAAACAGGGATTCAAAAAGGGGAAGCAAAATCTGTAATGTGACTGAAACAAAGTAATCTCGATGGGATCTGTGATTATCGTTCTATATAATTCATGGTTAGATTTTGAAAACACAATATTTATATATTTAATGTAATATCATAATAAATGTAATGATCATATAGGTGACATTTCATGGAGGAACAAACAATGAAACACGCATTGATGTCGTTATTCGTATGCATCCTTTTCATCGGATCTATATTTATGCCACAAACCCATGCCGAACATGTGTCCATTGCTGAAGAAAAAGATGTAGTTCTGAACATAGGTGTCGTAAGAAATCATACCATCTGGATAACTGTTGATAATGAAGGTAATACATCAGTCCATTACTCCTTAAATATATTTTATGCAGCTAGAATAAATTCAAAACATCCACTGCAAAAAAACATTACAGATGACGGCGTCGTCTCTTCAAAAGATTATATCAATAAGTATTATCCTATTCCCATTCGATTCGGAATTACTATTATTGAGTTGGGAACTGATACAAAAAATATAATGTGTATCGGGATCGTAATGTTTCGATATGTTATCATTTTAGACAGTTCAACCTAGTAAAAAAAAAGCATCCTTATCATTTTTTATCTCCATTGTATTCAATTGATGCACGGTATTCCTTTTTTGAATTGTTATATACGAGTCAGGCGACGAAAATGGGATTTTTTTGTTCAGGATGGGGTAATAGAGAACGTGAGCGTAAAGATTGGGCGTAACAACAATTTGAAGCTGATTTCAATCCCGAGGTAGTGGGTGACTTTTCGGAGGGAAATACCCACTCCTTTTGGTGGTAAAATCAATTCGATATTTGAAGAGATATGTTTAATGACTCGGGGGATGTACCGTAGTGGTGTATTGGTTCCTTTTCCCGTGAGAGGTATCATTGTGTCATTGTCTTTAAAATATCCGTGTGCCTCTCCTGCCACGAGAAAATTCCCGAATTCAAAAAACCCTTTTTTAAAGTACATGGTAGTGGCATTTGTCGTGCTGTTAAATACGACATGGAATTCTTTTGCGTCTTTTCGTGCGATGATTTCAAAATCCATGGGAAGATACATATCTCGTTCTTTGAGATAGGCTTCTCTGAGCACTTTGATATAGAGATCACCGAATTCCCACGAGGTGTTCCCATCAGATATCACGATTACTCCCAGTGATTGTCCGTCATTGACCGTGAATGCAGAGAGACGGTAGAGGATCATACTCCATCCATTGTCAAACCCTGTCCAAATCCAATCGTAACCAACGAGGTTATCCGTGCTGGTATCCAGTGAGTTCATTGAGATAAATCCGTTTTTTAGGTTTTCTTTCAGGATCCATTTTTCAAATGAGGAATACAGGCTGTAGAGTTGGAGAAGATTACGAAGTGATTTCGTTCGCAGAAACGTATCAAATAAATGTGCATCACCAAAGAAATGTTCCATGTACCCGATCCCAGTGACTGATGAGGAAACATTCTTTATTGTGAGTGCCCCATGGAGCGTTACCAATGGGAGTGTCCAGTATTGAAACGAGCCGGTTCCCCAGGGAATAACCCCTCCAACTGATTCAGTCCCTGCTAAGTATGGAGCAGCGGTTGCATGGAATTCCACCGTCATTGATATATTGTTGGTATCGTCATGGATAAAGGCAGTATAGTTTGGGTATACCCCGGTCATGGTGGAGTCGTAGTAGGTGAGATTCACCATCTCTTTTTCATGATGAAATAATCCAGGTTGGGTGTTGATATGCATGCAGGTAAACAGATCCCCGGTGTGTCGATCCCAGCTTTGAATCCTCAGATAGGAGACGCCGTCGGTACTCGACCATTGTGTTTTTGTCCAATTCATCTGGTACAAGAATTGAATGCAGATATCCCATTCGCTTCCATCTTCGAGTGTGCACATGGTGTAGAGCCACCACCATTCACATCCGCAAGGAAAATGATCCCCTTCGTCTTCAGGGGTCATTGTCGGAGTATCTTCTGTTGTCTTTGATGGAGGTGTGATATTTTCCTTTTGTATCATCGTGTTTTTGTTCAACTGAGAGCCGGTACTGATCGGTGAGAGTGCTACTCCAAGGAACAAGAACAGTATTGCTGTGGTTCCGATTCGGTTCATTTTGGTTCCCCCGTTCTGGTATTGATATGGAGGCAGCAGTATTTTATTTTAACGTAGTAAATATCGACTATTGACGAATTTTTTAGGGAGTAATTACTCACACAACACCATGAAGGAGAAGCAGCCTACTGATGCTTGGTTGAACCTGAATTACTTGGGCACGGATGGAAAATGATGATTTTACTTTGAGTTACAAAATGTTTTTATGTGGATAAATTATTAGTCTTATCATCTGAGGTGAAGAGAGAATAGTGAAGAAAACCGGGTAAAAACCAGGT
>CAIYYQ010000306.1 GCA_903930505.1 Methanobacteriota archaeon | reverse complement strand
GGTTTCATTTGTCCAAACCAGCAAGGAAATCGCAAGGTTAGCGCTGACTCCTTCAAATGCATACCGCCGTGTACCAGCGTTGCCGTCAACATATACCCATGCGCCACCGGTATAGGAGCTATCAGTTGGTAATTGGAAACCACTTGCTTGTAGATATGAGCCAGATCCATCGAAATCAACACATTTCCCAACCTTTCCAAGTTGATTATAGGAAGGATTACCGCCAGAGCTTGTAATATCCCAGTGGTTTGGTGAACTGTCTTTGAGATCAGCAGAACTTGCACCAGTCATATGATTCACCATAATATTGCTTGAATCCCATGTTCCTGCGACATTCTGTTGACTTCCGCAATCAGCGTTCCCATAATACAAATGTAATATAGTATCTTGCGTGGAACTCAGGAGGGGGATTTTCACCCAGGCAGCTAGCTCACCGGTCGCACTGTTGTAATATTCAATTTCATGGCTATACACTGTTGTGTTTGTTGCATCGACAAAAACAAAATCATCACCGTCAGGTTGCGCATGACCAATGAAATCAGATGACGTGCATGTAATGAAAGCCGGGAAATTCGTTTGATCAGATGGAACTTGTTCGTGATGGATCATAATTTGTTTGCTATAGTCCCAATCTCCATTCCACCAACCTTCCCCTGAGAAATTCAACCATTGACCAAACTCATTTGTAGCGAGCCAAGCAACATGAAGGCCGATGTTATCTCTCCCTTGGGCATATAAGGTAATGCTTCCTCCAGGGGGAATTATTGCAGCTGTTTGTCCTTGATTTTGGAATTCTGGGTTGAAAATATCAATGATGTTTACGGTTTTTTCACCGGTGTTGCTCCAGTAGTTTTTGGTATCTTTCGCGGAGATTATATAATGTAACGTTTTCGCTGTTGAGGAGATCGTGATGGTTCGTTCATAGAAATCGTTTACACCTGTTGGATTCATCGTTAGATTGGTATGTCCACCGCTGTCATACCAGTATTCCACGTAAGCGCTGTCAACACCATCATCATCTACGATTGAAGCGTTAAAGGTAAACCCTCCTGCTCCAGTATATGTAACAGTTCCTGTATGATCAGTGATTACTGGGTTTGAGAGAATTGTGAAGCTCCTGATATCGGTCACGTTCCAATTCCCTGCTGCATCAATATAATATATACGCCAACCAATCACTCTTTCTTGAGGAATCGCTGGGTTTTGCCAGGTGAAATTTGACCAGACCCATTGGTTCTGTATTCCACCGAGGTTTATCGGGGAACCATAGAGACCTGTGATATTTTCCCATGCCCCAGTTTCGTTTGTAGCAAGATATGCCCAAGAGAGCGCATAGTTGTCTTTTCCTTGAGCAAAGAGATTAATGCTTTCGCCTCTAAGAATCGCTTGTTTGCTTTGTCCTTGGTTCTGCCATTGCGGTGGTATTTCGTCTCTTACAAGTGAACCTGTTGTTTCATCGACATAGTTTGTCCCTGATCTGAAAGCAGATGCGATGACCATGATGTTATCTTTAACGATGTCGCCAACTCCATAGGAGGCTCCATTCCAGGTTTGAGTGTAACTCATTGTACTCGCTGCGGGAACAGTCACATCTTGGTTCAATGCAAGAGCGCCTACCATCGCATAATGATATTGGCCTCCGCCTGCAGTATTAGAATATCTGGAATTAATTTCTGTAACATACGCACGAATGTGACCGCTGTAGGTAGTTGCATCGTTGTTTGTAACGTTTAACGTAACTTGAAGATTTCCGCTTCCCAGCCAGAGGACATCAAGGTGTAAATCGATATTTGCTACGGTTCGTGCACCGCAAGCATTAATGTAGCTTATGTATGTCGAGGCAGGGTTTCCCGCTCCTACAATTTGTGAATATCCGCCATCAAAAAATACTGTTGGAGTTCCTGTGATACCGAGTTCTACTGCTCGTTGATAAGCATAATTATTTTTATCAATTACTAATGCGACATTGTAAAAATCACATTGATGTGAATTGTAAATAGCAGTCATTATTGCCATTACACTAGGGCAATATCCACACGTAGTTTGTGATCCTTCTTCTGTGAGAACCGTATGTGTGTATCCCCGACTTGGTGGTGCATCTTTATCGTTTGCGTTCATGGGTGTTATTTTTGTCTTTGAGATGGGGGTTGCTGCAACAGTGGAAAATAGCAGTATGAGTACGACACTTGCTCCTAAAAATTTTATTATGTTTTGTTCTTTCTTCATGTATTATTCCTCCCGATAAATAATAGGTAGTTAAATAAGTAACAAGAGGTAGTATATTAGATTTCCTAATATATAATAAAAAAAATTTGAAAATTTCAGAGGAATGCTGTTTTGTTTATACGTAGCAGTTGAAACTCATATTTACCTTAAAATATAGTAAGTGATCCTGTATTTTTACAATTGATTTTTTTATAAAAAGCTTTTTGAATATTCGCGGGATTACTGCTTTGCAGGGCGAAAGGGGTTTCAGCCGAGTTTTTTGCCCTTGGAGAACATTGATTGATATGACACAAAAGGTTTGTATTATCGGAGGAGCAACAACACCGTTTGATTATGGTCCAACTGGTTTTGAAAGCATTGAAGGCGGAGCAGCAGAATGTGTAAAAGAGACGCAGCAGGATATCCCTGGTTTTTCTTTGCGTGATCTGGATTTAATGATTTATTCGCATTTTTCTGTGCATTTTGGTCATCAGCTTGCACCGGAGTGGATTATCCATGATCATCTTGGTCTTGTAGGATTGCCGCATTATCGAGTGGAGAACGGGGGGAACACCGGTGGTTCTGCGTTGTATGCAGCAGCGCTTGCCGTGATGTCCGGTCATCATGATGTCGTTGGTATTGCCGGGTGGGAAACCATGGATTCTGTCGCCCAATCGCAGGGTAGTGAATTCATAGCGATGGCCTCCGATATCCGGTATGAATTAATGGTTGGGGGGATTTATCCGATTTATTATGCTGCGATGGCGAATAAATGGATGAAGGAAAACAAGGTTACTGAGGAGGATGTCGCAAGGATTGCTGTGAAAAACAAAAACAATGCGATGGAGAATCCAAAGGCGCAATGGTATCGTAATGATCACAAGTATATCACCATTGATGATGTGATGAACTCGCGGTTGATCTCATATCCTATTAAGAAATATGATTGTTGTCTGATGAGTCGAGGGGTTGCGTTTCTTGTGGTGTGTTCTGAGAAATATGCGAAAAAGGTGAATCCTGATAGGTATGTGACGGTTGATGGTATGGGTCTATCTAGTTGTACGATTCGTGCTGGTGATCGGTTGAACAACCCGGGGTGGACGGAGCGGTATGGTCCTAATTATCCGGAGATGACTGAGTTTGCTGCGTGTAGGAATTCAGCGGAGCAGGCGTATAAGATGGCTGGTATTACAAACCCGTTGAAAGAAATTGATTTCGGTGAGATTCATGATGCGTTTTCGACGTCTGAAGCGCAGATTTACAAGGCACTGGGTCTTGCTGATAAGCAGACGATTGCTCAGTTTTTACGAGATGAACGTACATCTATGCATGGGGATATTCCTATGAATCCTGGTGGTGGTTTACTTGGATATGGTCATCCGGTGGGTGCTACGGGTCTGATGAGTATAATTGAGTGTTATTATCAGCTCGCCGGGATGATTCCAAAGAAGCATTTGAATAAGAAAACCCAGGTTCCTGATGCAGCATGTGGAATTGTGAATAGTCATGCGGGAACTGGAACAAGTATTTCTAATTTTATCATCAGGAGGAAATAACCTATGACGCAGAATACCCAGATGAAAAAAGATACGAAG
>CAIYYQ010000305.1 GCA_903930505.1 Methanobacteriota archaeon | reverse complement strand
TGTTTCCGTCACCCCAATCCCACATATAGTAGACATTATCTCCGTTCGAATCAGTTGTCGATGTAGTGTATATGTATGATGTTCCTTTAATTCCTTCAATAGGACCAGTTGGTTGACTGGGTATGTTTGGTGGGCTGTTCGTCGGTACCTGTACCTTTTTCAGGGTGCTGAAATCTCCCCACCCACGGGAAGGGTTATGTCCTCGTACCCGATAGTAGTAAATGCCCGCAGTCTTTCCTATGATTTGATACGAGTTCTGAGGAATTGAACTTGAAAGCGTTGTAATCGAGCTAAACGTTGGAGTCTGTGTGATATCATCAACATAAAATCCCTCGCCTAATGTATTCGAGTCCGTGGTATATCGGAAACGAATATAGAGAGAAGCACCAGCATATGCACTGAGATTATATTGCTTCTGGATCCAGCCACCAGATTGTCCGGTGAAGGTGTCTAAGACAGTGAAGAACCGACCGTCTTTGCTTACTTCAACAACTCCGTAATCCCAGTTGGTTTCAATATCATACCAGCACCAAAACGACAGCATCATCCCGGAGGTAACCGGCAGTGGATACACAGTTGTCATCGAGGAAGCATCGCTATTGGTGTGACGAGAGAGATAACTATGGCTCGTTGAATGTGATCGTACGGTTGACAGAGCGAAACCATTCAATGTCCACAGTCCACTTCCAGACTCTGCACTATCAGTAAGGAGTGATAATCCGGTGAGTTCATCGAGCTGATAATAATCTGGTGCTGCGTTCGGGTTTTTTTGTTGCCAGGAGACCGTATAGTTGCCATCCGGACCTGGGGAAACCGAGTTGATATCTGGTGGCATCACCCGGGGGATAACCGTGCTAATGTTTTGTGCCTGCTGTAAAAGGTAGTATGCTCCATCGAAATTTTCGCTGCAGATCTGATCTAATGCTGAGGCAGCGGGTTGGAATGAACTGCATGCCTCAATGGTATAAGGGAAAACGGCTCTGCCGACGACGTAATGATTATAGCCATACAACCAGTCATCACTATCACCTGTGGTTGGGTACAGAGATGAGCTTTGTTCGGGGAGGTAGGTTCCGCTGCCGCTTTGTTTGGTGATCCGCTGTGCGATTTGTTGACCAATTGATACAAGGTACGTGTTATCTGGTGCGGTTGTGCTTCCATATCCCCAAGGCCACATCACATCTTCCCCGTATGTGTGGTAACTGATGCTTGCGCATATACTGTTAGTGTTTACGAGATTTTGGATTGCTTGGACTTCAAGCTCTGAGGCTGGCAGAGGGCCACAGTAGGTTTCATCGCTTGGATAATGGGATTGCGAACCGGTAGCAATCGTCCCCCAGGCTCCTAAGATATTCCCGTCGCATGATCCCAGGTAGTTTCGATTCAAATCTACACCATAGGTACCAAATTGTGAGAAATAATCACGGTTTTTCCGCCAGTCATGGCTCTGATCATGACAATAATAGTACCCATCTGGGTTCATGCAGGGGACAATCCAGATTCTCCGATGGTCTACAAGATTGGTGATGCTGAGGTTAGACCCATATTGTGAGGTCAATTGAGTTGCGATGTACAGGCAGATCTCAACCGTTGGCCATTCACGTGCATGATGCAATCCCATAAAGAAAACGCCGGGCTCGCTTTCGTTGACACCAGGGTTATCAGAAATCTCCAAACATTTAATTGTCCGTCCCTCATAGGTGGTACCGATGGTTGTGAGTCGTGTAATTGTAGGGTACGTGGTTGCGATGTTTTGCAGGGTTTGTTCAATCTGCGCGAGGGTATGATATTGACCCCTGAAAGAATCACTGTATGCATCAACATCGCTGATAAGAATAGTAAAGGTCATACCAGCATTTGAGAGGTCACGGAGGTTCGTCTGTGGGATGATTACGTCAATCCATTCCCCAGGTTTTCCACTGACTACTTCAGTTTCTTTTGGAAGTGGTTTGAGCCCCTTGGTTATATCAATTCGAACCAATGTCTCAGGAGACGACCCGATCAAGTTAAGTCCGTTGCTATTCGCTACATGATTGCTAAGTCCGGTTGCCGGTATCACACTGGTAGTCAATAAGATAACCGCAATGATACTTATGGGGAGAAAACCTAAATAGCCCTGATTTTGCATAGAGGTCACCTTGGGTTTTAGAGGGATGTTACGTGCCAATTGTTGCGACAAACGGGTCGATATCAGCGAACGTGATCAAACCATCTTGGTTGCAATCTGCCGCAAGCCAAGACCAAGTGGGATGTTGTGTTTGGAAATCCGTCTCAGTAGTTCCAATTGCTGCAACGAAAGGATCAATGTCTGCAAAGGTAACCATTCCATCGTTGTTCACATCACCGAGCTTGTATATGTTTACCGTCAGAGATGTTGACCAGTTGCTTTCCGCA
>CAIYYQ010000304.1 GCA_903930505.1 Methanobacteriota archaeon | reverse complement strand
GGGTGTTTCACTCTATCTCGGTGCCCCCTCCAGCAACATACCTGTTAATTCACACACTGTCGTAATTTTATCTGAGTGCTAGTGGGGTATTAACTTATGCGCAAATTCCTAAAAAATATAACATCTTTTTATGGATAGTTTAATCTGGCCCCTCAGCGCCACCTGCAGCTTTTGTCACCTGTGCCGTCTGAGCTGCGTAACCAACCGCGTCGATAGTGACAATGAAATTCAGTTCGTCCGTAGTTGAGTAGTAGATACTGTTTGGGTTAGCGCGGAAATGATCTGATTTCTGTACGGTATCAAAATGTATGGTTCTTGTCTCATTCGCCTTTAAGACAAACCCGGTCAATGGTCGTACATATGATTCGTTCTTGTTTATGGTCGCATCCCTGATGATATAGTACACTGTCATGTTGGAGATATCATTGTTTATAGTACTTTTCAATGTCAATTCCAAATGATCTGGTGCCGCTTGTTTCGTCACTTCATCGTAGTTGTTTTCAACCAGTATGTTTTGTATCGTGAAACCAATCGGTCCGGCTGAAGGAGTCGGAGGACTGTCCACCAACGTTGGCGTTGAATCATTAAGGTCACTTACACCATCGCCGTCGGTATCGCTATTGAGGGGATCGGTTCCCAATGTTTTTTCAACAGCATCTGAGATACCATCATGATCAGAATCAAGTGAATTTTGATTCCCTGGCTGATTGTTATTAGACGGTGTAGTACAACCTGAAACAAAAAGTATCGCGATTATCAACAGTATCAATCCAAGTGTTTTCACTTCTTTCATAGCTACTCCCACAATAGTATATCTTTTCTCTTTAATATAGCATAGCCTGCATAAGTTCCTACAGCGAAAAACAACACAACCACGAGGAGATCAAACCATTCTTGACTTAGAATAGTTGGCACTGATGCGCCGTTGAACTCCGGTTTGATGCCAAAGAGGGCGAAACTGGTGCGTTCATAATGTTTCGTCACAGATAACTGCTCAACAAAGTCTCTGGCATGTTCATAGAAGCTGAAATTTGCAAGAACCTGCTTTTCCTGCTGTTTGTTGAAATGTATACTGGCGAAAAAGCCTCCAGGCACCTGATTATCTGGATCCATCGTATCCCCGATCTGAGGCAGTATGAGGGCGAAAATCAACCAAATGGTGAATGCAATGATAAGGGCAATTGAAAGAGTCTTCGTACTCAAGGAAATGAATGTTGCTAAACTAAAGAACGCCATAATGTACAACCAGGAAATAATCAACACCAACAACAACTTGACAACTTCCGTGACCGTTAAGGTTGCACCTGCGACAAACACGAGACTGAAAAAAATGAAAACACCAACACATACCAGTACAATGCCTATGAATAGAGCGTTCCCAAGCATCTTCCCGAACAGGATGTCACTGCGACGGACAGGCCGAGTGAGAATAAGCTTCAATGTCTGCGTTTTTTTCTCTTTTGCTATCGTGAGACATCCGAGCAGGATCCCAAGGATCGCCCCTACGATTTCAAGATAATCTACTGCCCCACGAAGCAAATTCAATGGAAAAAGCTCCGGTGGCGGCCCATTTGGCTGCTTGCCAAGCTGTTTTAAAGCCTCAAGGTTCGCCTGATAAGCGCTAACCTGACTGTTATATACCAGAGAAGAGACGATAACTGAGATCGCAGTTAATACTAAGAGGAGGACCAGAACAACGAGAAATAAACGGCTGCGGAGGATGTCTTTGAATTCTTTTTTCGCGATTATGGCAAAATTATTCATGGTTCACCATCGAGATTTATCAAATTTATACACCGCGAAACAACATCCAATAAAACAGAGCAACATCCAACAGACAATGATGACAGCATTGACCATCCACGAATACACCTGCACATCAGTCACAACATTCTTGATACCAAGGATAGCAGCAGACGTTTCTTTATAATGCTCCGAAATGGAAAAAGGATACACAACATTATGCATCGTCTGTAACGCGGGGCTTTGAAGGATGTCAGTCTGCGGTAGGGTCGGGTTCAACGAACTGGTAGGATACAATGCAGATGTCAACTCCGGCAACATAAACGTAATCGCAATCCAAAAAATAATAGGAATAAGAAGAGCCACAACCTCATGATCTTTAATTAGTGCGAAACTAAACCCCAGAAATGCAAAACCAAGCAAGTACACAAATGAAAAACCATAGAAACCAAACAAACTGATGATATCCTGCACGTTGAGGTTTACCAAAACCGCTGAAGACACCGCGCTTATGACTGCAGCGAACACCATCACTATACCCAGTACAACGGATACGCCAAGCAATTTGCCAACCAGAAAGCTTCCTTTGCCAATAGGCCTTGAAAACAGCAGTTTCATCACACCTGCTTTGCGTTCACGCATACCAGCAGCATACCCTGCGGTTATGGCAAGCAGACCCCCGATGAGATTGATATAAATAATCATGTTCTTAACGAAAGTAAGATGCGGGTATTCTGCAAATGGCGATGATGGAACGATTTGTCCGCTTTGTCGCATCTGCTCAGCTGCTACATTGTAAACCTGATTGATCGTATTCTGGGATGACCAACTGATAAAAGCAGATGCGATGGTCATCGCAGCAAAAACCGCTAACAAGAGGAGAAACGTTTTCTCTCTAAAAAGTGATTGGATTTCATGACGTGCGATCATGACGCTACTGTTCATAACGCCCCTCATGGATCGCTAAGTATATCTGTTCAAGTGATGCCTCATCGTTAAAACGCTTCAAGGTGTTCGCCAGAGAGTCAGCATGTACCAGTTTTCCATGACTTAACACACCTATTGTAGTGCATGTCTTCATAACCTCTGAGAGCAAATGGGTGTTCATGAAGATGGTCATCCCATTTTCTTTGTTCAACCGCAGTATGATTTCACGCAATTGTTTCACGCCGAAAGGGTCTAATCCCGCTGTCGGTTCATCAAGAAACAGCACCTTGGGTTCGTGAATTATCGCCTGAGCGATGCCTATCCTTTGTCTCATGCCTTTTGACAATGCACCCATTTTTTTATCACGATAACTATCAGCATCAAGAAACTCCAGCACCTGAATGATTCTTTCTCGTGGTTTACTTAATCCGGAGAGCTTTGCAAAATACTCAAGGTTCTCATAGGCTGTCATCGAATCATACAGCTGAACATTTTCAGGCAGATACCCTATCCTTTTACGAACCTCATTACCATCTTTTAATATGTCAAAGCCAGCGACAGAGGCAGTGCCTGATGTCGGTTGCAATAATGTGGTTAACATATTGACGGTCGTAGTCTTTCCAGCACCGTTATGACCGAGGAACCCGAAGATATCTCCTTCGGCAACTTTTAAATTGAGGTCGTTGACCGCGAAGATATCATCGTATTTTTTCGAAAGGGACCGTATGTCGATTATAAACCGATTTTCCGTTGATCCCTTCTCCTTAAAATCATGTTCTGTCTGCATACGTATATCTCTCAAGTTTTGAGTTATACATAATGCTGAAATTGATAAATATATCTAAAGAACTTTGAACGGTCCAGTGCTCATCAATGTATAGTTAACTAGTTTGTCGCCGGTCGCTTTCCCAGTTCGACAGGAAGAGTAAGAAGCTGGTGGTTTCTCATGATGGTGACCTGAATGGTTTGATTTGGTGCGGTGTGTTCTTCGAGATACGACATGAACGAGTCGCCATTTATGATGCGTGTTCCATCCACTGCTATAATGATATCGCCGCCGATAATCATCCTTTGATCGTTAATGTACACTTGTTGTGTTCCACTTTTTAGCCCTGCTTTATCAGCTGCGCCCCCGCTCGTTTCCTGGGTAAGAAGCCATCCATACGTCACATTGACTCCCATTGTTTGAGCTATCGAATAGGTCATGTCTGCTCCTGATATTCCTAACCAGGAGTGTTGATCGTAAGAGCCTGTGTTGATCATGGATCCTATTTCCCGTAGAATCGTATTTGAGGGGATGGCAAAGCCAAGTCCGTTGGAGTTCTGGATAATTGCTGTTGTGATACCAACGACTTTTCCTTGATAATTCAATAATGGTCCTCCCGAGTTTCCGGGATTTATGGGAACACTTGTCTGAATGATGTTTGCAATGAGAAAACTTCCTGCTACCGAGTCTTGGATGGTTCTTCCCATCTGGCTGATAATGCCGGTTGTCATCGTTCCTCCCAATCCAAAGGGACTGCCGATGGCGACTACAGGGTCACCGACGTTTAAGGTAGATGAACTCACCAGTTCAAGAGGATGACTTTCATCTGCAGGTGCTTGTACGGATAATACTGCTAAATCTGAATAGGCATCAGAACCGATAACGGTTGCAGGGTAAGCATCTCCGTTTGAAAAGGTGACCGTGATGTTATTTGCATCGTTGACGACGTGTTTGTTTGTGATCACGACCATTTTATTATTATAGTCGTAGACAAAACCAGATCCTTGGACTTCGCTTTGTTGCATTCCAAAAAAACTATATTGAGTAACATATCCATATATTACAACAACGGAGTCCCGGACGTTCTCATATAAATACGCAAGAGATGATCCATTAAATTCATACGTAATATTCGGCGATGTTGCAGCGTAGTTAGACTGCTGTATTTGTTCTGTAAATTCCTCGTTTGCTGAGGATGTTGTGCCATAGCTTAGAGATCCCCCGACTAGATAACCGGCAACAAACATTACAACAATGCAGATTGTTGCCCCTACGATTATAGATCTATTCAAGGGATTTTTTTGGGTCGTAGTTATTTCATTCATGTCATATTCCCCCATTTTCATTATTTTATACAAAGGTCATATTTATATTCTTTTCTCCCAATTCAATCCCAATTTCATTATGAAAAACCATTATTTATAAATGATATAATGATTTAACAAATACGAGTCCGAATCCCCGCTCATGTAACATTCATCAATACGTTTATTTGCATAAAGAAGATTATGGTATTTGAAAGCACGATTTAGGAGGTTTAAACCCGTTGGGCTTTAAATGTCAACTATATCCTCCCGGCTCGGGCCCTGTGCTACTAATTAGCACGATTATTTAACAGAAGAAAAATATAATTTTTACTGTTACATTATCGCTCAATTCCTAAGTGGGCTTTGAACTCTAGCTCAGTGCCCCCTCCAGCGGCCATCTGAACAGTTTTTTCTGATCTTGTTAACGTTTTTTCTTTTCTACGAGTTGTTTAAGATTCCAAAGAATACTTGGATGCTCAGTAATATGCTGGTTTAAAATATCGTGATGTTCTAGAAGATTTGGCTCAAATCGGTGATGATCAAAGAAGGTGTCGATGAATGTTTTGTATTTGTCTTTGGAATTGTTTAGATGTTTAGTGATAAAAACCTGTGTTTTTTCTTTGATGTCAGCTGGTACATACTTGTTTCGTATCAGATTTTTTAACTGGTCATCAATCATGACATTTTTAATGATGTTATCCGGATTGCGATGGTAGAGACGTGGTTCTTTTCTCATGAGACTATCAATAACCATGGTGACGTCAAACAAAGTGGTATTGAGTTTCATCTTCGAGATGGTGTAAGTGTCAAAGAGATCCCTTGAACTACCGGTGTTTTCCAGCCCATGTCTGTAAAGGAACGTGCAGAATTTATTTCCAAAGAGTTCTTCTCGTTGAGGTGTCTGAACGGGGAACTCATCACCTGTTTTCAGATGGGTGAACGGGAGGAGGATGTCATCAGATAATATCGGTATTCGTCGCAGGTATCCAATTTCGATTTTTAGGGAATCTTTTCCGCCCTTCTTGTTCTTGTATCCAACGTCGAATCTGGTCAGTGGATACGATACTTGAATTGCGATGGCATCGTTGTCGTAGTGAAGGTCGTGTAATATTTTTTTGATTATGGTGTCAATTTCATTTCGTTCTAGTGCCCAGTCGTTTTGTTGTTGGTCACGATAGTTAAAATCAATGTCGATACTGAGGCGGGGAATATCTTTAAAATGAAGGAAGTTAAGTGCAGTGCCACCATATAGCGAGAGTCGTTTCTTTGTGTATTTTGTGGTGTAGAGTTTTTGGAGGATGTCGCTGATTCGATAGATTTTTTCTATGAGTCTTGAGTCAAATCCAGATTTATCGAGCAACGTTTATACGCCTCGTAAGAGTTCATTGAATCCAACCGGGGTATACAGGTTCCAGGTTGTATTCAAAGTGCTTTTGTGTCCTTTTTTGAGATACATAGGGGAATTTCCAATGTGCTTTTCTAAAACATTGTGTAGATCTTCGAGGATACCTTGATAATAAGGGTTTTTGGTAAAGAGTTCAAGGATGAACCCTGTTTTGCGAAATAAAATATCTTTTTGTATGATAGAGAGAAGGGATTTGAGTTCTTGTGCGGTGACACCAGATAATCCTTCGAGACTTTTAAGGCATTCTTCCCAGCCGCCAGCGTACTGTGGTCTGTCGATGCAATCAAGGAATGTTTTGCTGGGTGAAGAGAGTTGGATTTCTTGGTTTTCATGGAGGCGTTTTTTTACGCCAAGGTTTGGATGTGAAGTGAATACTGGTTGATACACGATTTGTTTGAAGGTAAATGATCTGAATTTTTTTTCATAAGGGACGACCGTGTAGATGGTATTGTAACTTGAGTAGGCGCAACCATGCAGTTCTAATGCAGTATGATATCCGAGGTAATAGGGGGATTGGAGTTTGGAGGCAATGAGATATGTATCTGGTTGAAATGAAGGATCGTTGATCATGGTTGGCTGCACTGCAATATAGAGTCCTCTTTGAGGATGGAGCAGTTTTCCTTGTTGGCAGAGTCTGTTGATATATTCTGTATAGATATATTTTGGAGAGATGTGGCTTGTTTTCATGATTGTTGACGCGATGTCTTCGATGTCTTTGTATCGGACGACTTCTTTTTTTAGTAGTTCTTGGTAAATGGTCTCGTATTTCGTCATAGTTTGACAAATATTCAACGATATACTGGTATTTAACCATTACTGTGT
>CAIYYQ010000303.1 GCA_903930505.1 Methanobacteriota archaeon | reverse complement strand
TGCCGCTGTAGCTCAGCCCGGTTGAGCGGCTGATTTGTAATCAGCAGGCCGAGGGTTCGAATCCCTTCAGCGGCTCTATATCTATCATTTTAAAAAAACATTTTTTTTCATTTAATGTAAATTTTACAAAAAAAGAAAACCTTAGAAAAACATCATTCGTAACCCATAAATCATCATCCAGAAAAACGCGGGAAACCACACTAATGTTTCTGAAATCGCAATACCTTTTAACGAAGGAAGAAGAATAAGAGAACCAATTAATGCAGGAACAATAAACACAAATGCAAGTATACCAATCGGTCGTTCTGTCTTATTCCGCATTATCGTGAGCCCTACAATAAGAAGAGAAATCGCAAGTAACATAAAAGATGTTGCAGACACAACAAAATGAAGTCCACCGATGGTTTCCGGAAAAAGCCCAATACCAATCATTGCAAGAGAACTAATACAAAGAAGATATACCCCTATTTTATTAACCAAGATTTTACTTAATCCCAACGAAAAGAAAAACGCAAGAATACCGCAGATGACCATCCCTGAATTAAAAAAGAACGAGGAAACACCTGAAATTCCTAAATCACTCAACGCATGCTTTGTCCAATTAAACCAAGGAGAATACGACAGTGCGCACGCTAACGATAAAAACAAAACAATCGGAATCAATATACCACAGACTCCACCTATTCGAGTCTGTTTTCTCTGGTAACGATGAATAGCCTCCGTCAACATTCAAATGTAATAGTAGCTTTGTGTGTATTTATATCTTTTTATTTTTCGAACAATGTGCCTTATCCTGAAATTACGTCCTCCGAGAAAAATAAACAATCAAAGTCTATATTGAAAATTTTTATACTACCTATGCGTTTTCCTATACATGCACCAACCAAATGATACTCTGGATACATCATACGTTATACCTGAAAAAACCGAGGAACATACTGCAATCGAAAACGAGTACACAAAAGAACTCCAACGATACTACATGATTGAGACACTAGCTATCGCATGTCTTGTTGCCATTGCCATCGCTACTACATCCTATGTGCTTACCATAAAAGTAATGACAACAGTCGACGCAACCATATACATGATTTCTCTACTGATTTCCCCATCAGCATATTTTCTATTATTGATCCATATATACACAATGATTACAAATTACATTAAAGAAAAAAAATCAACATCATTAACCTTAGATCTCACCTACTTCAGCTATATTCTTCTCGCAGGAGGAACCATCCTGGGTTTATATTATCTCTACACAAAATACAATATCTCATCAAAATTATATACACCGGGATGGAACACTGCTGTACTGCTTTTATTTGCTGAGGTGATACTTGTCTTTTATTTTTCACATGTTTTTACAAAAAAAATACTTGCAAAAAAATTCCCTCACTTCGTTTCAGAACCCAAAAAAAGAAAAAAGAAAAAAACTCAATTGAAACCACAGCGAAAACACATCCCTCAAAACCACTTTACAACTGCTTTAAAAAACAGGGCAGATATCTCACTCTGGCAGGATCACGAGTGCTTTGTAAAATACTAAACATAAATAGCGGACAAGACTTACCGTTTCTTCTTAACACGCTCATCTCGTT
>CAIYYQ010000302.1 GCA_903930505.1 Methanobacteriota archaeon | reverse complement strand
GTGTTCTGTGATCCGGATCCTTCGTTTTCAGCCCGTCCCTCTGACCCTAAACCAAAAAATCTTACGGTTCTTGTAGAACAAGTAAAAAAGCATCATTGTGCTTTTGGTGTCGCATTTGATGGTGACGGGGATCGTTCAGTGATTGTTGACGACAAAGGAACTATTCTTTCTGCGGATAAAACAGGTATTATTCTTGGTAAATACGGGATTGCTAAAAAGAAAGGAACAATTATTGTGAATGTGGAATGCTCAAAATCCGTAAAAGAACAACTTGAACCGCTAGGTTTTCATGTGAAACAAATACCGGTTGGTCATACGTTTTTAACACTTGAGGCAAAACAGGAGAAATCACCACTCGGAATTGAATCATCTGGTCATCTGATCTTGCCTGAGTATTTCCTGTTTGATGATGCACTTGTCGTTCCTTTGAAGATGGCGGAGATCCTTGAAAAAACAGAAAAAAAACTAAGCGATATCGTACAGGAGATTCCATCGTATCCCACAAAGAAAGAAGAAATCGAGTGTTCTGATGAGTTGAAGTTTGATGTGGTGAAACATCTTCAAAATGAGCTGTCGAAAGAATTTGATCATGTGAATACGATGGATGGTGTACGCGTTGATCTTGAGGCTGGATGGGTTCTTATCCGTGCTTCAAATACGAGCCCGATTATTCGCTTAACCAGTGAGGCAGATGACGAACAAACATTACAGTCGATACTCACCCAGTTTATGAGGAGGACAAAAGAAATCATTGATCGGCAAAAAAAATAAGAAAATAATAAATAGTTTTCTTGGGTGCAAAATGAAGCGGTTATTTGGAACCAATGGAATTCATGGCATCGTTTTATGCGTGGTGGATGGGTGTTGATGCGTCCGTCAGGTACCGAACCTCTCTTTTTGGTGAATGCGGAATTAAAAACGAAAATGCAAGGTGAACAGCTTGCATCACGATATAAAAAACTCGCAAATCAGATTATTCATAAGGCAACTTTATTATAAATCAGTATCATTTTTTTTCTCGGGTAACGACAGAGTAGGTAAACCTTATAAATAAGAAGAGTATACGCTATCAAACCTCTTATGAAAAAAGAGTAGGAAAAAGAATAAATACTAACATTGTAATGGAACGGAGGAAGAAATTATGGCAGAAAAACCACATATAAATATGGTAGTTATTGGTCATGTCGATCACGGCAAATCCACTTTAGTCGGAAGAATTTTACTTGATACTGGACAATTCCCAGCGCACATGGTAGAAAAATACAGGGAAGAAGCAAAAGCAAAAGGAAAAGAAAGCTTTGCTCTTGCATGGATTTTTGATCAGCTGAAAGAAGAGCGAGAACGAGGAGTCACTATTGATGTTGCACACAAGCGATTTGATACCGATAAATACTATGTCACTATTATTGATGCACCAGGTCACCGAGATTTCGTGAAAAACATGATCACAGGGACATCGCAGGCTGATGCAGCGATTCTTGTCGTAGCAGCTCAGCACGGGGTTATGGCTCAGACACGAGAACATATGTTTCTTGCCCGTACTCTTGGTGTTAAACAATTGATTGTTGCGATTAATCAGATTGATGCAACGACTCCACCGTATGATAAAAAACGCTACGAGGAAGTTAAAGCAGATGTTGATAAACTCGCGAAAAGCGTTGGATATAAAGATGAGCAACTTCAGTATATTCCAGTTTCTGCTTTTGAAGGAGACAACGTTAAAGATAAAAAGAATAATCTCCCCTGGTGGAATGGAGAAACTATTGTAAAAGCTATTGATAACTTCAAGCTTGCAGATAAACCAGTGAACCTTCCACTTCGATGGCCGATTCAGGATGTATATACGATTAAAGGTGTTGGTACTGTTCCTGTTGGTAAAATCGAGTGTGGTATCATGAAGGTTGGTCAGACATTGGTTTTC
>CAIYYQ010000301.1 GCA_903930505.1 Methanobacteriota archaeon | reverse complement strand
GGGTGGATAGCAACCGTATCTGGTATTGCTGGTGGTGCTGATCAGATTCTTATTCCTGAGACGCCGTTTGATATCAAAGAGGTATGTCAGAGTATCAAAACACGGTATGAGACCGGTAACACATACAGTATCATTGTGGTTTCTGAGGGTGCAAAATTCAAAGAGGTGGATAACGTGATTACGGTTGATCAGGAGAAAGACGATTTTGGTCATGTGAAACTCGGCGGTATAGGAAATCTGTTGGGTAAGGAAATTGAGAAAAGACTTGGTATAGAAACACGTGTAGCGGTTTTAGGGCACATTCAACGAGGCGGGACACCAACTGCCTATGATCGTGTATTAGCGACCCGGTTTGGTGTTGCTGCCGTGGAATTAATCGAAAAAAGAGACTATGGGAAGATGGTTGCTCTTCAGGGAAATAAAGTCGTTGCAGTTGATTTAAAAGAAGCGGTTACGACATTAAAAACAGTGGATTTGAAGCTATATGAGCTGGCTGAAGTTTTTTTTCCATGGAAATCATCAGCACCAACTCAAACAAATGATAACGCTGTAAAAAAATCAGATATTTTAACCTTTAAAACATTCTAAAAAAAAATTAGGGGATATTTATCCTCTTTTCTTTTTTTTATGGTTGTAAATCAACAATCGTATCAACAAAAGAACCTGGTACGGTAAAACTGATGACACCGTTGATTCCGTATTCTGGATGGATGTTACCAAAGACTTCAGCGCGTGGAGATATACCTGAAAAACATTTTGTTGTATTCACTAAAAGAACGACAAGGTCTCGGTCATTTATCGTTGGGGTAGTTTCTGAACAGGAGTTATCGGTATCGCGTATGACCAAGACACCGTACGTGCTAGAAGTGAGGTTGCTTGTATTAATGGTACCAAACAAGCCGTTTGAGACAGCGTCACTAAAGCAAGTGTTCGTATAATTTAGTATAACTTTAACATTTGAATCAGAAATAGATATATATGCTTGTGTAAGGTCAATATCTTCTGATGCGGCGATAGGAGTCATGAAGATTGCTAGCTGTGTAATGTGAGATCCATCAGTGTATCCACTTACTTGTGTGACTGTTACCCCACTTGATACTTCTCGTAGCGTTTCTTCTCCGGTTTTTAATGCTTGTTGTTGTAGGCTATTCATTGTTTGAAGCATGACGGATGCAGTAATGCCTGCAACAAGGATCATTGCAATAAATATGATGAGTGTCCCAATACCCATTGAAGCATCTGAATGGGTAAAAAACCCCTTGAAAGATATATTAACTCCCTTCACCCCCTCATTCTTAGAAACCCGTATATGATAAGTCTCTAAGCGAAATCTCATAGTGAGAAACGCAGAGGAGGATAAAAATCTATGGTTTTAGAAGAGTTTCATCAGTATAAAAAAAACAGTTAACTTAAGGAAAAGAAATCAAAAAATAGAAAAAAAAGAGAGAGTGTTGTGATGGGAAATTTTTGTCCCAGCACAAATGTTTGTTTTACTGGAGATTAAAGATTGTTTCTGCTCCGTATGAACTCGGCGTTGTAAATCCGATGACAGCAGGTGAACCATCTTCAGGGATGATTGCACCTATGATATCTGTTCGTACCGGGATTCCACCGTTTAACCTAAAAGCGTAACCTGTATCTATGCAGATCAGGACCTTATCTCCCTTATTCACAATAGGAGTGGTCAGGTTCACTGAGTCGTCTGCATCTTCTTCAACACAGATACCATAGCGGTTCGCGTTAGCAGGGAAACAGGCCTGGCCGAATATGTTAGAGACACCGGTCGTGCTATAACTCCACGAATCAGTTAGAGTACCGTCGTAACCCAAGATTGTCTTGTTTGAACCATCTGAAAGTTCAATGAAAGTCTGGTTAAGATCCACATCAGGCGACCCTGCACGTGTTCTTATAGTAATAGTAAGTCTGTCCATTTTTCCTGACCCTTGAACGACACGCCCTGTGACGCCATAAACTGCTAATCCGCTAGCAACTTCCTTGATTGTTTTTTGACCAGTTGCCATCGCTTGAGATTCCAGTTTCATGCTTGTTTGAATCAGCACGGAGGCTGCAATTCCTGCTACAAGAACTG
>CAIYYQ010000300.1 GCA_903930505.1 Methanobacteriota archaeon | reverse complement strand
GTTCATCCACAACGGCGAAGTAACCCCCATTCCTCGATTTGTCAACGTCGAAGGATTATTCCATAGCATGGAAGAACTTGCAGATAAAGCAAAACGATACCAAATGCTTATTCGGCTGTTTAAGAAACTGAAGAAAAAAACTGACATTCAAGATACATTCGACAAATATTTCGGCGAATACATCGATAAAACAAAGATGCCCGAAGGAATCGACATCGTTGAAGTCCTCTCAGAAGTTGCCTCAGAAAAAAACAAGAAATCCGTCGGGAAATTCACCTGGAAGACGATGCTCATTGGTGCGATGCATTTCCAGGATTCCTACAACTATGATATCGAACGGGTGAAACGCTGCGTGGTTCACTATGCAACACCAGATGATCGCATTATCCCGTTCTGCGCATATAACGGAGGACCTACGTACCGCACCGAGGTTGAAAAAAAATTCAGTACACCTCTTGAAGAATGGAAGAAAAAGAACAAAAAACTCGTATGCGACTCCATCTGCTAACAACACAGCTCGTACGTTTGGATTTATAAAGCATCAGCGCATTCTCTTTTCCTGATTCAAATGGTTCTTGTCGCACCCTCAATCTTATCTGCAGATTTTTCAAAACTCGGTGAAGAAATCACCAAAGTCGAACAAGCTGGTGCAGACTGGCTACATATCGATGTGATGGATGGCCATTTCGTCCCAAACATCACCATCGGACCCGTTGTAATCTCAAAAATCAGAAAAACAACCGATCTTTTTTTTGATGTGCATTTGATGATCGAACACCCTGAACGATATATTGAATCGTTTGCAAAATCTGGGGCAGACCTCATTACCGTTCATATAGAGACATGTCCAAAGATATCTTCAGTTATTGAACAAATCCACAACAATGGCTGCAAAGCAGGAGTTTCTGTGAACCCGGAGACATCTATTGAATCAATTAACGATATAATTAATATCGTGGATCTTGTTTTGATTATGTCGGTTCACCCTGGTTTCGGTGGCCAAAAATTTATCAACGAAGCTGTACCAAAACTTGCACAAGCAAAAAAAATGATTGTAAAAACCAAACGAAACATATACCTTGAGATTGATGGTGGTATCACAAACGAAAACGCACGATTGGCAATAGATAACGGTGTTGACGTTCTTGTCGCTGGGAATTATATCTTTAAAAGCAACGATTATCGAACCGCTATTCTTTCCCTGAAAAAAGCATAACTATTTCTTTATTTATAACCCAGATACAAGATCACGGATCACTTTTTCTTTATCAGCAGCTTTTACTACACCACTGGCAAGCAATACACCATCAGCACCAAGTTCAATAGCTTTTTTTACGTCTTTTCCGTTTTTCACACCAGCACCACACAGAATCTTCACTCGTGAATCAATGTTTTTTACAAGAGTAACAGTACCACTAACAATACCGGGGTCTGCAGAGGTTACTGAGATATCCCCACCAATAAGTTCAGGTGGTTCAACTGCGACAAACGATGGCGAAAATGTTGCTATCGCCTTTGAGGTAGAAATGTTATTTGAACAGACAATCTGCTCAAGACCAAGCTCTTTTGCCCGACTGATACACACGTCAAGATCTGCAAGAATCAATCGATGTTCACTATGATTAATCAACGTGCCAACTGCACCTGATGCTTTTACTGCTTCCGGCAACGTCCATCCTGTGCTGCTCCCAGGTCTTATGGGATCAATATGCTGAGCAAACACCGGAATTCGTACGATTTTTGTACAAAGAGAAATATCTGCTGCCTGAACAGCAATTGCCATACTAGCCCCAGTTTCTCTACCAATTTTCTCCATAAGCATTGCAATATTCAACGCGGTTTTATCTGTTGCTTCAGTATAGGTTTTTACATTCAGAACAATGACTGGTGTTTTTAACATACGAGTAACTCTCCTCAATGTAAGGTAATTCATAGCGTTTTAAATATCTTTCAGTATTGGTTTTTAAAAAAAATTCAGAAATAGAAAAGAAAAAAATGAGATGCTTCTCGTATCACGTTTATTTTGGTGATCCGGGGAACGTTCCCATAATGAAAAATTGACCAATTTTTCCTGTGAATTTTCCGATAAATGAGACCTTCTGAAACATCAATATGCCGGAGTCTTTTTCACCTAGAAACGAGTACGTCTTGTATTGTACGAATACCGCAAAGAATGAGGTCACTCTTCCTTCAGTTCTCGATCCAAGGATAATTCCTTTAACAACAGTTCTATCAAAAATTCCTGTGTTTTCTGTTGCGTTATTAGCTTCATGAGGCATTGCTGCCGCGAGTGGTATTGTTGCTAGCATCAGCGTACAGAGTATGATACCCACTATTTTTTTGTTCATATCTATCATCTCAAAGTATTTTTTAATTCTGTTAATATATGAACGTACTTATATATTAACCTTTCTTCATTTCACTAGTAAATACGGTTTATTTCTGTGTTTTGATGCTGTTTCAATGATAAAAAAAACAAAAAGCAGATGCATCATAAAAATTTTAAAAAAGAATCCGTTTATTTTGGGTTTGTTAATCAAATTTTTCCAGGATAACAGATACGGGCCTGTCGGGATTCGAACCCGAGTCAGAGGCTCCGGAGGCCTCTGTGATATCCAAGCTACACTACAGACCCTAAATAGTTCGGCTATCAAAAACCGAGATATTATGTTTTCCTTGTATGAAACACTAGAGGTCTTTGTTTTACTTTCTACGAAATAACAGAGATGAAATGTTTTATCATGCATACTATTTCACATGTTCGTTACTTTTTGATGAAAAAAATAGTCGTACGTTGTCTTTTTCTCAGAGTAGATGCATATCATTTTTCCGTAAATTTTGACATAATAACGGTGACACCTTGGTAATGATGAGAGCTCTATATCACACTCTGGACTAGATAACGAAGCGTAGCTTGTCATATATTTATTATATTCATC
>CAIYYQ010000299.1 GCA_903930505.1 Methanobacteriota archaeon | reverse complement strand
GTTTGAGTATTGCTGAGCCGGTTCATCCTGGTGGTGGTGCTACTGGTTGTAATGTGACTTTGTCTACGGTTTTTAGTTTGTCAGCGGTAGATCAGCCAGTTCATGGTTCTGGGATTTTGGTTACGTGGTATACAATTAATGGAACTTATTATGAAGGAACTTCGTTTGATTTATCTGGGAAATCTGAAGGATGGTACACCATTACTTGGGGTAGTATGGATAATCTTGGTCAGAATGAGTCTGGTAATAGTTGGGTTGTTTGGGTTGACAACAGTCCACCAACCTCATCAATCAACAATCAAACCGCAGGGTATTACTCGTATTTCCAAAACAGTAACCTTACCATCACTGCAGCAGTGAACATCTCAAACGAAACTACAGGCCACTCGTACAGTGGTTTGAACAACGTCACTCTTTACTACTGGTATAACAACGGAACAACCAATGAAAGCAAAGCAAATAACACATGGTCTAGTCCAGTATATTTCGGCGTAAATATTACGCCATGGTCTGATATCGGAAATGTTTCATGGATATTCAACTTTTCAAATAATGGAACCGGATATTATCGATTCTGCAGCAAAGCATATGATAACGTTTCAAACAGTGAATCGTTATTATCAGTCAATGAAACAAACAACACGGAATGCTTTTTCAACAACACCGCTCCGACAACGCCCTATAACCCTGTTCCTGATAATGCAACGGCATATTCCACGGGTAATAAAGCATCCTCCGTGAATTGGGATGGAGGAGACATTGATAACGATACCGTTACCTATACAATTTATTTCAGAGAAGGAAACAGTACATTAACCTCATCTGATATCATAGGTACTCCAATAAATACTACAACTTTTAGTGTTTCAACGTCATTAGGTCAAAAAACATATTACTGGAAGATTGTTGCAACAGATGGACATGGTGCAGTCACTGAAGGTCCGATTTGGTATTTCATCACTGGGTCACAAGGTGGTGGCGGTGGTGGTGGAGAAACGACGAACTCTGCGCCAAACGCTGAAGCAGGTGGTCCTTACTCAGGATATACAAATCAGGCAATCACCTTTAACGGATCAAAAAGTACAGATGACAGTAGGGTTACAGGGTATCAGTGGGATTGGACAAATGATGGCACCTACGATACCGGTTGGCTTACTGCAGCAACTACGACCCATGTCTACACCACTGCAGGAACGTACACTGTGAAACTTGAGGTAACCGATATTGCAGGGTTAAAAAATAATGATACCGCAATAGTTACCGTTACTGCTTCTCAATATCATCCACCTTTAGCTGATACAAACGGACCGTACATTGGTCTTACTTTCCAAAACATCACGTTTGATGGATCAGGAAGCAGTGATGACGGAACAATTACAAACTACACATGGAGTTTCGGCGATGGAACCACTGGATACGGCATCCTTGTGCGTCATTGGTATAACACCTCTGGATTGTTTAATGTGACACTCACAGTAACAGATAACGACGGGCTCTCTAACATTTCAACAACAACCGCAAACATTAGTCTTGATTCTGATGCAGACGGCTGGAGCAACGAGGAAGAAACACTGTACGGGACTGATCCTTACAATGCTACAGATCAACCAGTTGACACCGACGGTGATAGGATCCCAGATTCTGTTGATACGGATAATGATAACGATGGCCTCCCTGATCAAATAGAAATATTACTTGGTTCAAATCCTAAAGATGACTCAGATACACTCTCCATAGAAATTTCTGGAACGACAGGTTACCTCGTGGATACCAACGGAGATGGAGTCTTTGATACATTCTACAATGCTCAGACAAAAAAGACGTCCACATTAAAACTTCAGGCTGATGGAACATATCTCATCGACTTTGATGGAGATGGCATATGGGATTACGTATACGACCCGGTTGCAGGTACAACCACCCCCTACGAAGAAAAACGAGGCGAATTCCCCTGGCTTCTCGTCGGAGGAATCATTATTGCGATTGTTGCGATCATCGCATTCATAGTTGGGGTATTGTTTAAAACAGGACGCTTGTACGTCGAACAAAAACCAAAAGACGATGGTGAGCCAAAGAAACCTGAAGACAAGAAAGGGAAATAACCTTTCTTTCTTTATCTTTTTTTGTATCGAATCTAGATTATTGCTTCGGCACGTCATTTGGCTGATGAGAAAATCCTTTTTCTGTATACGGGGTTTCTCCTATATCCTGCAGATAAAAAGACAAAAAATTTTTGGTTGCATGATTATATCAGAGATAATTACCCATTTTTAGTCTAATATAATAGACATATTTATAAACATGAAGGTGATTCTCACCATATATGCTTCGAGACATCAAGACCATACTTACTATGAAAAATCCCTGGTGGCAAGCAAAAACATCACTACCAGAAATACCACCGTATGAACGATCGATTGTCGACCATCTTACACACATATCTAAAAACAACGCGTTAATCCTTCTCGGACCACGACAATCAGGAAAAACAACATCCATGTACCAAGCAATACGTCATCTCGTCACACAAGTTGATCCTCTCACCATCGTCTACGCCCCCATGGATCTTCTCAAAGAATACACTATATCTGAGATCATCACAGCACATCAAGAATTAACCACAAAAACACAGAACATTTACTATTTCTTTGACGAAATCCACTACGATAAAAACTGGTCAATCACTCTGAAAACACTTATCGATGAAAAAACAGAAAACCACTACTGTGCCACAGGTTCATCATCTACCTTGTTGCTCAGAGATGCAACCGAATCAGGTATCGGACGTTTTTCTTTCCTGTTTTTATCTCCTTTGTCATTTCGCGAATACGTCACCTGCACAGAAAAATCTTCTCCAACAATGCATTTTTCATTCATTGACAACCTTACCCCCATGGTTACCACAACAGCTCAACTGATTGCAGAACAACAACGATTAGAACCACTATTGCAGAAATACCTTCTCTGGGGCGGTTTTCCCGCTCAACTCAGCCAAATCTACAATATTTCATCATGGCAAAATGCCCTCAGACAAAACTATGTCAGTTTAACAATTTACAAGGATGTGTTATCAAGATATGAGGTAAGAGACCCGCGTATCCTCGAAGATCTACTCCTGCTTGTCGCAGAAAAAACAACACTTCCGTTAAGTTACGATTCTATCGCCAAATCTTTTCATCTTACTCTGGAAACAACAAGAACTTATCTTAATTACCTTGAAGCAGCAGGTCTTATCATCACCTGCGAATATTTTACTAAAAACATATTGAAACAAGCACGAAGAAATAAAAAATTCTATGCCATCGATCCAGGATTCAATGCAGCGCTTAATTATGAAAACACACTCAGCGACACCATCGCCTCAAAAAACGTAGAAACCGCAGTTGCAATTTTACTCCTACGCTATTTACAGCAGACAACAGGGTTACTCCACCCACGTCTTTTCTATTGGAAAGAGAAACACGAAGTTGATTTCATTATACAATTCGCCGAAGCCATTATTCCTGTAGAAGTAAAATACACAAAGGAACTTAATACCAATAACCTCGAGGGGCTTATCGAATTTATGGAAATTTTTTCGCTTCAGAAAGGTATTGTTGTAACAAAAAATGTTTGTGAACAGCGAAAAATTGAAAAAAAAGATATTTATTGTATTCCAGCATCTCTCTTTCTTGCTGCGGAAATGCCCTGAAGGGTGCGGTTATTTCATTCTAGTAGCCATTTCCACGCGGGTTTAATAATAATTTTTTCTTTTGTTCAATAAATTCTTCTTCTTGATCAAAGATGATGATTAATCCTTCTTTTAATTTGCAGGTCTTCAGTGCCTCAAGCTGTCGATGTAGTTCTCTTTCTTTATTCTCGTTTAAATGGTGCGCTACCTGGGTCGCTTCGTTGATACGCAGCCCCTTTATTTGGTCTTATAAACCAAATAAATAAAGAAATATTTGGTTTTTCAATTAAAATATAAAAAATTGTTGATGATCATCACTACTTTGGGGGATCTACCGAGTGAGACGCAGGAACGTCCGAAGGGTTTGCTGTTGAGGAACAAAGACGAAGCAGGAGTATGGAAGTGT
>CAIYYQ010000298.1 GCA_903930505.1 Methanobacteriota archaeon | reverse complement strand
TGTCTCCACAACCATCTTTGTCATCAAATTTTTTTATAACTGTATCGGTATTCCTGTCATATAATGTATGGATATAGTGCTCTTTTCCATTTGAGTCTATCTCTTTTTTGATAGTCTCTCCAATATATACATCATATCCATGGGGGTATTCTTTGAACACTCTCATCTCACGCACCCCGGTTGTTTTGACAGGTTTTTTTGTTTTATACCAATACCTTGAAGCTCTCATATAATCACAATACTACATTAGACTTTATTATATAAAAATGTATGTGTTAACCACCATCCTTAAATAGCCTTACGTCGTTATAATATATGGTTGTGTGAATTACTATCTCTCACCTCACACCTATAATTTTTCGACACACAACCATTTTTTAAACTTTTGTCGTATGCGGAGGGCTAATGGTAAAAGATATCATGAAATCAATCACTGCTATGAAAGACATGGCAATGGCAAAATGTCGTAAACGGATTGAAGCATCTCAACAGGCACATGGCGAAAAGTGTTCCGTTCCCGATAAATCTACTTTTACATCAGGTCTTAAGCGCAAACATGGATTATGAAAAAGTATTTTCAGACGAGGATTGTTAATTTTGTTAGAAGAGGTTTGATTTCGTTATCTCCGTTGGTGCAAGAAGACCCCTGTCTTTAGGCAGGGGATGAATTGCGCCTTGTTACATTCTTAGCCACAACGCTTATATACTGACATTACATATATATTAGTATGGAACAAGAACGCGGAATTCGAGTATCAAACAAACTGAAGAATAAGATCAAACGTGCTGCTATAATGAATAATATGACTATGGTTGCATATTTGGATTCAATTGTACCAGAAGTAAAAATGGAAGAAGTAAAATGAAAAAAGCATCTACTCCGTCATTCATATTAGAATTACCATTAAGAACTACAACGTCAGATGAATCATTCATTCTTAAACAATTGAATACGGGTAGACAGGTGTATAATGCATGTGTTGGAGAATTAATCAAAAGGCTTGATCTGATGAAACAATCGAAAGATTACCAACGGGCAGTTAAAATTCCAAAAGGTAAATTGGGTAGTGTTAATCAAAAAACAAGAACTTTAGTATTTGCTGAATTGAACAAGAGATTCAAATTTACTCCATATGATATTAGTGAGTATGCTACTGATCAAATACGAGATAGTTGGATTGGTGATCATGTTAATAGTCGTTTAACACAAACTATATCCGCACGAGCTTTTAAAACTGTTCAGAAAAAAGCTTTCAGAATTGCTAAACGTGTTCGATTTAAAGGTAGAAATCAATTTGATTCAATGGAAGGTAATGATAATAAAACCGGGTTGATATTTCGTGATGGTATTCTTAATTTTAAAGAATTAAAAATTCCATGTATCATTGATGAACACGATGAGTATCAAAAATACGGTTTAAAACATCGTGTTAAGTATTGTAGAATCGTACGTAGAAAATTTGGATTAAAAAACAGATTTTATGTTCAATTAATTCTTGAAGGATTTTCATATAAAAATCCGGATAACATTATAGGAACCGAAGAAGTTGGATTGGATATTGGTCCAAGTACTATTGCATATGTTGGAGATACAACAGCAGAATTAAAAGAATTTTGTCCTGAACTTAAACCAGATTGGAGAAAGAAATGTAGATTACAAAGAAAAATGGATAGATCAAAAAGAACAATGAACCCTGATAATTATAATGAAAATGGTACTATTAAAAAAGGAAGAAAAGGCAGAAAATTCTGGCAACAATCTAATATCTACAAGAGAACCAGAAATGCATTAGCTAATCATGAGAGAAAAGTTGCCGCACATAGAAATTCTCTTCATGGAAAACTTGCCAATGAGATTATAGCAGTTGGAGTAAAAATAAAAACTGAAAAAATTTCATATAAAGCATGGCAAAAGATGTATGGTAAATCTATTTTAATGAAAGCACCATCGATGATTGTAAATAAAATCCAGAGAAAAGCTGAAAACGCTCATGGATATTTACATGAGATTCCTACATATTCGACAAAACTTTCACAAACTTGTCATATATGTACGGTACAGGTGAAAAAACCACGAAATCAAAGGTGGCATAGATGCTGCGACATTGAGATACAAAGAGATCTGTACTCTGCGTATCTAGCAAAATGCGTGGATAAAACTACAGATGTCCTTGATATAATCAAAGCTAACAAGCTTTGGTCAAGTCTGGAACCAGTCTTGAATAATGCGATATCAAGGACAGAAGCAAGGGTATCTGAGCAATTAGCTACAAACAAATCTGTTAATGGAAGGACACATGCTCCTTCCAGCTTTGGTCTTGCCCAGAGGCAGAGCAGATCGCATTTAAAACCAGAAAAAACCACAACTAAGGCTATAGATGATGTAATCCAAAACGCGGATGAGAGCTATAGAGAGGTTGTGTCAAAATCTGGAACCCCTGTCTTTAGGCAGGGGAGGGTTCAGATGTTGCTTCACAGGGTGGTCACATTGACTGATACATTTATTGGATTCTCGAATTCCTATGACAATGGATATTGCAAAAAATGTGGTAATATGTTCACGTATCATTGGAATGGTTGTAATCCTTTGTC
>CAIYYQ010000297.1 GCA_903930505.1 Methanobacteriota archaeon | reverse complement strand
TCTTGGTGAGGTACTTGTTACAAAGATGAATGAGTTGAACAATGTAACAGTAAAGGTTGAAGAGGGAAAAACGCTTTTGAGTACGCTTGTCGCGGAAATTGAACGGAAGCATAAGGAATTGTCATCTGTTTCAGATACACTTCCAGGACAGAAAGAAACCTGGAAGGAAAAATTAAAAATCTACGATGAAATTGATAAATGCCTGAATGTCACAGATGATACGTTAAAAACAAAGAAGTTAAAAGATGACGAATCGAATCATACTGCCTAATATGTTTTTTATGGATACAATGTAACTATCGAGGTTATCGGCAACGGTGCTTCAACAGTGAAAGTTCTTGTCATTCCTGTTGACGGGAAGAGTGTGATCGTGAGAAAATCCCCGTTTCTCAGCGTGAAACCATCGGGAAGTTTTAAAACAAGATACGCGGCATCTGTATTAGCATTAATTGTGTTATAATCTACGAGGGATCTATCAGTATCCAGGGTTGCAATAAAACCAAATTGATCGGTAGTGAATGTATCCCAAAGGGGGTGATCAAAAAGGGAGTTAATTGATATGAAGTCAGATTGTCCGCTGTAAGAAAGGACTCGTATGTCTTTTCCATTGCAGAGTTTTACCATTAGTTGGGTAACATCGATAGTACATGATACAAGCGGTTTTATGAGGATTGCGATTTTTTCAATGCGTTGGTCTCCTTTATCTTTGTAGTATTTTCCCATAATGTCTTTTACTTGAATGTAGGTTAATATTCCATCAACTGCTTCATTAGTAATCTTGTTCAGATTGTTTTCATCATTTACCTTGGTTGAGTTTCCTATGAGGACTGATGATGCAATCGCTGCTATGAGAACTAAACCTATGAATAGTATCGCTGTGGTTATGCCGAGATTACCGTTTTGATTCATTTTTACTCCCGTTTTCTCTAGTATTATGATTGGTAAAAATAATATATAAATCTTGTTATACAAATAGTACCTATTGTTTAGGAGTAAAACAACGAAAAGAAGAGTTTTTTAAAAAAAAATTGAAAACAAATAAGAACGCTTACCTCATATTATTTAAGTAACGTTCCTGTATCTGTTGTTCAAACATGTTCTCAGATTTATTTTGACAGTATAATGGATTACAAGGCTTATCGATTTTTTGAGCCAGGGGAAATCCTGCTAGATGCATCATTGGTTTTGTCGCTTTTTTTCCATGTCTCCATCGTGCATAAAACCAGTGGCTAAAGAAGAAAACAGATCCATACAGCCATTTCATATCTGGGACCCAGAAATCTATGTTGTTTTTCCAACATCGGGCAATGACTTCCCATTGAAGTTCCGTTAAATTCTTCAAATTGGTTCTACGCTCCGATCCTAGTACTGCTTCCTTGAGGGGAATGAACAACACGGGTGTGTAGAACATCTTTGCGTTGTGATATCGGAGATCATCAATGAGTTCTAATGTCGCAAGGACATCATCCTCAGTTTCATCAGGTTGACCGGTCATTATGGTACAGAGGGGCCACCAATCGTAATCATTCATAAGTCCGATGCCTTGAACAACGAGTTCCGGCCAGTTATCCACACGGTACGGGAGTGCTTTTCCTTTCATGTATTTCTGCATGAGACGAATGCTCCCTGTTTCAATCCCCACCTCAACAGAAATAAATGGTTTTTTGTATATTTTACTAGTCCGGGGATTCCATCGTGTTTTTTCGATGAGAATCGGGGTTAATTCCTCAAGGATTTTTGGGTCATACACAATAGGGGCAAGTGATGCATGTGCAAGGAGAATATTTTCAACGCCAGGATACGCTGCAATAGTTTTATACAGATTCACGATTTCTTTTCTATTTGGGATGAACCCGGGTTTTGATTTATAAAGGAAAATATCCTCGGTTACCGTGAATATGGAATGTGATCCTTCTCGAATATTGAGTTCTACTTCTTTCATGATGTGATTAAGGGGTAGAGAGTGCTTTGTTCGCATTGTAGGGCTGCAGAACTGGCATCCTCGACCACAACCCCTCATAATTTCAACCATCCCATAACAGGCAGCATGTTGTATTAACGGGATTTTCTTTCGGTCAGGTTTTTTTGCTTCATATATAGCGGGAAGAGGTTCTTCATTTATCAATTTTTTAAAAACAGATGTGATTTCTTCGTCTCCTTCTCCATAAAATAATACATCGATACCAAATTTTTTTTGTGCGCCTGCTTCGTTGATCTGCCAGGATCCTGCACCGCCAACGATAATTTTTGGTTTATACTTAAGTAGTGAAGGGTGGGTAATGAGTTTTTGAAACTCCGATGCATTTAATGCTTCACCACCGAAACCAATGAGTGAGTTGTATGTTGTTGATACATACGCAAGCCCCAT
>CAIYYQ010000296.1 GCA_903930505.1 Methanobacteriota archaeon | reverse complement strand
TCTGATAAAGATTGTTCAACAGGAGAAAATCTAATCACAGGTCATTGATAAACGGCTGAACGTATCACGTTAGTTGTCCCTCAGTAGCAAATGATTTTATAAACACACACGCGCTTCAAACTATTTGATCTGATGGGTGAAATAAGAAACGCAGACCTTATATCCAATCTAATAAAATCATTGTTTTTTGTCTCAGGAAGAAGAACATTATACAGTAACGCCCATCATGTAATCACCACCTCAATCATAAAACTTCAAAACGATTTTCCTTTTCTTAACTCCATACACATCCACGAATCCACGTTTTCCAGTGGTGACGTCGATATCACAGTTAATCCCCTTGTCGAAGCAATTGAACCAACACAAGTCGCTGAAGCATGCGACGCCATCATCAGAACTGTTTATTCTGATCTTCTCGAATCCACAGGAGACGACATCGGCCTGTATTTTATCACTGAGCTCAAAGAACATCTCGGTGATCAACTAGTAAACGCGTTTCAGGAACGCGGAGTCAAATTCGAAAAAATACAAACAGAGCTCCACCTCAAATATCGGCATCGTGAAAAACAAAAACCTCAACCACCTAAACCACCAGAGACCACAAAACAAGACAAACCACCACTGGATTACACCTGGGATACCGTCTCAACATGGAAATACGACGACAACCTCTGCTTTCTCTACAAAGACAATGGAAGTTTATTAGACACATTACAACTCGATATGGTTATTGAGGATTATATCATACGTATATCCGCACCCAAAGACACTCCAAAACCTATTGAATCAACCATGATTACCATGGCGGAGAAAGATATCAAGTTTCTTGAGATGCTACGTGAACAGGATATGGACATGGAACTAGCGATAGGACTGCTCCATGTATCAAATCAAAAATTTGAGGCACTGATCAAAAAATTAGTCCATCTTGAAATGCTTCAATACATCTCCGATGATGAAATGAAACTCACTGAAAAAGGAATCAGTTTTCTCTCTGAGATAAAAAAAGAAACCGGAAACACCCCCAGAGACAACACACAAACTACGCAGACGTAGAAAGTTATTTTTTTACTTTTTTCCAATCCTCTAAAAACTGTTTGATACCGGCATCGGTTAATGAATGCTTCGCCATTTTTTTGATGATCCCCGGCGGAATAGTGGCGATATCAGCACCAAGTCGCGCAGCCTCAATCACATGAATAGGATGCCTGATACTTGCAACTATTACTTCTGTTGCTATATCATAATTGGTATAAATTTCCATGATTTCTTCGATGACCTGCATCCCATCATGACCCATATCATCAAGACGTCCGATAAAAGGACTCACAAAGGTTGCACCAGCTTTTGCAGCTAACAATGCCTGATTCGCAGAAAAAACGAGTGTGACGTTTGTCTTGATCCCTGCCTTACTCAACGTTTTAACTGCTTTGAGGCCTTCCGGCGTCATCGGGATTTTAATCGCAATGTTTTTTTGGTACTTCTCAGGGATTTGACTAATAATTGATTTTGCTTCTTTAACCATATCCTCAGCGTGTTCACTCATCACTTCAAGGCTAATCGGTCCATCAACAATTTTGAAGATTTCCCCAAGGATTTCTTTAAAGGATTTACCACATTTTGCGATAAGTGTAGGATTAGTGGTTACGCCGTCGATAATACCCCACGAGGCAAGTTCTCTGATTTCATCAAGGTCCGCAGTATCAACAAATATTTTCATATACTGTTCAACTCCCAAGTAGTCGGTATTGTTTTGTTGTTCATAACGTTTGCTCTTTTCTCGTTAGGATGTGTCATGTTTCTTACGAGTGGAGAGATACAAATAGATATACATTTGAACAAAACAAAACATATATATATTTACGTATACATTACTTATAATGGGATGGGAAAATGCCTCTAACTAGAAAAGCACGAACCGTAGGAAGTAGCCTAGTGATCACAATTCCAAGTCAGATCGCAAAGGCTCATGATATCCAAGATGGAGATGATCTGGAGATCATACCGGCAGGACTGGGAGAATTTCTCATTAAAAAAGTAAAGAAACGTCCAAAGAAAAAGTAATTACGTAACCAAAGTAAATTCTGTCCATAACCGGCTAATTCCTGAAAAGAATACAGAAGCAAAAACAAAAAACAGAAGAAAGCAACTCTGAGAGTTACTTATTTATATAAGAAACAATATAAGTAGTATCATAAGAGGAATCAAATATGGCACAACAGAAGAAAGGCGAAGGATTCCACTCCGCAGCTGGACTTATTCGATACTTTGATGCAGAAGAAAAAACAGCGATGAAGATCAACCCGAAACTCGTCATCGCCATGTGCATCGCCACAATCGTGGTTGTTGTATCAGTCAGCATGGCGTGGCCGCTCACATAAACAACAGTAAAAAAACCTCATCATTTTATTTTTTTCAAAAAAACTAATTAGCGAAGAAGTTTTTTATTTGTGTTTTTGCTTGCCTGTTTGAATACCCATTGCGGATGAGATGAACATACATTGCATCCTTGTACAGTTGTTTAATTTGTTTTTCGACATTCACCATATACTATAATATTGCTAACTTAATATATAAATGGCGGGAAAACGTTCGGAAAAAACCAAACAACATAACATCAAAAAATAGTTTTGACACTGAGTTCATTTCTATAACACCACTCCTACGCTCTCCCCACACGATTACAGATTTTTTATATCGTTTTGTTTAATGAATGTATTAACGTGTTTAATGAATGTATCAAAAGATATATTAAAAAGGAAAGATATAAATGAGAACAGGTGAAAAATATATGAAAGGAAAAAAAATGGCAATAATCGGACTGTGTCTGTTCATGATTACCACCTCTATCAGCGTGGTAATTGGAAAAGCAGAAGATACCGAAAATGGAACATCAGATTCAAGTGGAACAACTTCCAATGCAGGTAGCTGGTATCCCCTTACCACCATCGGCCGTATTACCTATAAAGATGGAAACGCAATGGGTACTTTTATCCATTTTACCATAGATGAAAACGCAAGCATAATATCAAATTATACAATCAAATTACCTCCAAATTGGCCTTGGCCTTCCAGCACTCAGAATACAACAATATTTAGTTCAATAACTGTGAATGATTTTAAACCAGTATGTTCTCCAAACACATTCGGTGAATTTCTCACATTTCAAGGAAAAAACGCCCTAATGATTTTTTATGATTATGATATTGCCCGAATAGACTATGATTCCAGTGATAATAACACGAAAATTATCTTTGAAGTCCCCGATGGACTTGAAATCACCGCGCCACCAGATAATCCTGGGTGGATGGCGTATTCAGCGCCCGATATAGAGATAAAATCCAATAATACCTACACGTCCATAACTATCTCTAATGCCTCCAATGGAGATTTCACAATTCATGGACAGACTATAGAAATTAACCTGAATGCCTATGAATCTCTTGATATTTTTTCATGGTTTGAATGGCCGGTTCCTTCAGAGGTGAATGACTTCTGGTATAACGATCTGAATATCACACAAGATAAAACTGTGATTGAAAATGCAAAAAACAATGGAACGATACCGGCAGAAGGATGGTACACAAAAAACGAATTACAACCACCGACAAACCAGTTGTCAAATCAGATAACACAAGGGGACGTCACGTCAAATTACTACACCTATGATGACCCAACCTTTAACATGAATTTCAACAGTATCGATGGAACCGGTGTCGAAGTGATTGTCGATTCACAAATACCGACCGGCAGAATCGTCATCATAAATGTCGACAAAGAAGTACTTCAAACGACATCCTTTGAAAAACTCCTGGTCAGCTTCGACAGCGTTGTGATCAACCCTACAGACACTCTTGAAACCCTCATGGAAAAAGTACAAAATAAAGACATGGACCCTGCCTACTACGCACTCTCTGGCGAACGACTCACAACAGTGTTCGTATACGTACCTCATTTCTCCACCCATACGATATCCATAAAAAGCCTCACCTCAGGAATTGCTGCGGCTTCGAATGTTATACTACCAATAATCCTCTCCGCACTGTTCATTTGTCTCTCCATCGGAGGGATTATACTACAAAAGAGAAAACAACAGGATGATTTCTAAATCATCCTGCCATCCCCCTTTTCTCCCCACTAATGCTACTCCAAAAAAACTTATATAACAAAGGGTATTTAGAATATTAGAAGGTCAACATATGAATGAATTTGAAATGTTTTTACGGTTCTCATTTCTTGGGCTATCAACACTGATAAGTATTATTTCATTACTTTCACTTAAAAAAACAAAAGAAATGAAAATAGGATTTGCCTCCGCAGGATTTCTCGTATTTGTTATTGAAGGCGTTATCGTTTCCATTGGGGTTTTTTCACCTGTTGTTGAAACCATGATGACTACCACCATATTAGTCGGCTTCACCTTCATTGCATTGATTTTCTTTTACATCTCCATCTTGAAACGATAGGTGCCAGTAATGGACCATGCACTCCTTACGTTATCACGACGAAAAATGATTTTTCAACACATATCAAAATACCCAGGAACATACATTAGAGAAATGGAAAAAACACTTTCACTATCTCTTGGAGATCTACAATACCATCTCCAACAACTAGAAAAAGCAGAGTTAATATCATCACATATAGAAGGGAGAAGAAAACGATATTTCATAAAAAATGAGGTCAATTATTTCGACAGAGAAATCCTTTCATTTATAAAAATGAGAACACAAAGAAGAATCATCATATTTCTCCTTCTCCATCCCGAATCAAGTTTTAAAGAAATACTTTCAGAGTTTCGCTTCACAAAAGGTGCCCTTTCTTTTCATTTAAAAAAATTAGTAAACGCAAATATTGTAATTCCTACAAAAAGAGAAAAAGAAACAATTTATAAAATAAAAGATGAAGACAGAATCAGTCAAATTCTCATTACTTATAAATCCGGGATTCTTGATGATGCGTTAAATGGATTCATAGATATTTGGACTAAACTTTGATAATAAAAATACTACGCCCACACCCCTCAACTGAAACATTTAATGGTTCAGACCAGTCAATAATGCATAGAAAACCGTTAAATGTGTTAACAAATATAAGTCCAAAACTCCATCTCCGCGTATTTAATTAACAATCGAATCTCTACCTAAAAATATGAGTTAAACTTCCAGTTGATATCCCACCTCCTGCAAAAAACTATGAATTACGTAATCAACCGTCATAGGAGTATTTACCCAATTTGTTTGGTTGTATGGTACTATCGTGTTTCCTTCGGAAAAAACCAAACAAACCCTAATTTTTCAGGTGGATTGTAATTCAAATTTTCTCCTTGGCAAAAATATATTTATTTTACTTAATTATTTTGAGATAGATATCTACAATTGGATATGGGTCTATAATTAACCATTCAGTTAGAGGTCTGGTTGTAAATCTTGTGATGTTTGTATCAAATATTAACGGATTATCATAATAGACTCTCGTTCCTGTTACATCTGAGAAATTATAAAGCATACTTTCGTTAAACTGCACTTTTGCGTGTTCATCATCAATTATTTCTATTACTTTGAACATTAAAGAACCATTATCGATATATGCAAATCCTGAAAGTGAAGGAACACCAAAGTAATCGCCCTCTTTGACCTCAACGATTAATGATTCGTTCGACACGTTTGCACCTTCATAGAAATATTTCTCTACAAAAATACTGATTTTTATTGTCTCAAATTTATTAATAACACCGTTATTAGCATTTTTATTATCTTCTAAACATCCACTAATACCGATTGTGACTAAAAGTCCTATGATTCCTAATGCTACAAGTTGTTTATTCATCGTTATCACTAACAAATGATATTGTTTTAGATACTATATAAATAGTTTTAAAATGTT